>JBNKGY010000005.1:0-46071 GCA_050290065.1 Marinilabiliaceae bacterium | reverse complement strand
TGCTTTCGCAAACATTCCTTGAAACTCAATATTTATAAGCGATTTGAGCCATTAATTTTATATCGAACTCAGGTTACAAGGACAATGGAGAATAAATATTGTGGTGAAATAATTGTTTCTTGCCGCAGGGATTTCAACAGACGCATTGAAACAGTGTATGTAATGCCGTTGAAAAGATTTTATCAAGAGAAGTTGTATAACGTCAGGGGTTATCAGATGACCATACGCAAAATGAAGTGTCAATACAAAAAATATGCAAGAGTGCAGGCTTCTAAGTGAGTAATTTTACTACGACAAATACCGCCCGGATAAATGATTTTAAGCAAAAGTCTGAGTTTGTTCCTTTATTCAAATTAAACAGCATGAATACTTATCTATAAGCATGAATAACAGGAAGGTTGGTACTTTGTTCGGGATGTGAATTATGAGGAATTGCTATGCATGTGAACCAGACTTACGGTTTGAAAGATTGATACAGAAAATAGCTTCGTTTTTCAATCCGATCCGCCATCTGATTTATAGCAGATTTTTATTGTATCTATAATCGTAAGTATAATATCTATAATCATAAGTATTTCCCTGCTAAAGAGTTTACTTTTAGATTTAACAATTATAGTGTTAAAAAGGATGTGTCGATTTGATGGTTATATAATCAGCTAGTGTTGATTGTTAATTGAGGAATTTCTTTCACTTAGTATGGATTTAAGGCTAGGTGTATAATGTTTATAAACGAGCGTGTAATTAATTTACTAATACTTAAAAATAAGTGTTAGGTATTATAATTAAATCTTAAAATTAGTGAAATGAAACATCTACAAAAATTAATGTATGCAGTAGTATGCATGTTGTTGCTTTCAAGTAATTTGATGGCAGTTGAGTATCTTCAGGTAGGCTCTACAACCAGAAACATGATTGTTTATGCTCCGGCAAATATTCAACAGAACCGACCCTTGTTAATTAATATGCATGGATTAAATCAGGATGCAGCTTATCAGCAGGTGCAAGCACAATGGAAATCCATTGCAGATGCTGAAAAATTTGTTGTAGTTTATCCTAATGCTATTAATAAATCATGGGATATCAATGGTACAACTGATATTGATTTTATTTTGGCCATAATCGAAAAAATGTCTAGTCGTTATGGTATTGACCGTAATCGGGTATATCTTTCCGGATTTTCAATGGGAGGGATGTTGACCTATTATGCCGCAACTAAAATTGCGGATAAGATTGCCGCCTTTGCGCCTGTAAGCGGGTATCTTATGGGAGGTCCAAATACCAATAGTTCTCGCCCAATTCCAATTATTCATGTTCATGGAACAGCAGATAATGTAGTTCCATATAGTGGAGTGCAAACTTGTTTGAATGCTTGGATAGCTAGAAATGGCTGTTCAACAACAGCACAGGTTACCGACCCATATCCTTCATGGAAAACCGGATCTACAGCTTATAAAACATATTGGGGTGGTAGAGATCAAAATTCAGAAATAGTATTGATAACTCTGAAAGATAAAGGACATTGGTGGTCAATGGATTATTCGGGTTCAGTAAGTACAAGTCAAGAAATTTGGGACTTCTGTAAAAATTTTACATTAAATAGTGGAGGCAGCAGCGGTGATGAACTGATTAATAATAACGTTTATGAAATTGAGTTTGCAACTAACTCGAATAAAGTACTTGATTTAAGGTACGGTGAAGACGCAAATGGAGCTGTATTGCAACCATGGGACAGGTTGAACAATACAGCTCAACAATGGGTAGCTGTTTCAACAGGTGACGGATACTGGCGTTTTATTTCTAATGCAAGTGGTTCAAACCGTTGTATAGATCTTGATAGTGGAAACACTACTAATGGCACCTCAATAAGACTTTGGGATCATTATGCAAATGATGCACAGGCATGGAAGGTAACTGATGCTGGAAATGGATATTATAAAGTAACTTCTAAATTAGATGCTTCCAGAGGTTGGGATGTACCCAATTGTGTAATGGATGGATCCAAAGCTCTTCAGTTATGGGACTATTATGGCACATCTTGTCAGTTGTTTAAATTTAATAATAAAGGACTTAAATCAGCAACTCTCACTAAGGTTGAAGAGGGTGGAGAGTTAGTATATTCTATCTTTCCAAATCCATCTACAAATGGACAATTTAATCTGTCATTATCCGGAGGAAATGAAGATATGTTTGAACTATATATTTATGCAGTTGATGGGACAATGGTATATGCAAAAACAGGTCTTGTTAATGGCGTAAATAAAGTAAATACAGGATTAAAACCAGGTTTGTATCTTGTGAAGTTTTCGGGACAATCAATTATTGAAAAACTTATTGTGAAATAGGTTTATCTTCAATGTATAATTTATATAACGGTCGAGGTGTTATTGCTTCGGCCTTTTTATGGTATTAATAGCACATAATTAGTAGTCAGCAAGAAAACTCCATTTTTTTTTGTTACTCTTGCTCTCTAAAAGAAAAATCCTTGAACCTGTTTTGTACCGAAGTTAACGTTGAATATAAATCAATCCCTCTAAAGATGTTTTTCTGCAAAACAAGCAAACGTGGCAAATGGCACTTGCTCACAACAACCAAAACTAAACTTGGGATTCTGAAGGCTTATGCAATATACTGTATCAGGTGGAGTATAGAAGTCTTCTTTAAAGAGTCAAAACAATACTTTGATTTGGGAAAATCCAAATCCCAGGACTTTGATGCACAAATGGCAGACGTCTCGCTTGCTGAAATTGAATACAATGTATATAGTTTGGCAAAGAGGTATGATACATATAAATCCATAGGCGGTTTATTTGAACATGTATGCGATAAAGCCACTAAACTTACCATATCCTTGAGAATATGGGAATTTATACTGGAACTACTGCATGAAATTGCTGACTTTATCAATGGTGATTTTAATGAGCTAATTACCAATGTGATAAAAAACAAGCCAGAAAACAATAAAATCTTCAGGCTAATAAAAATACAGCTTTCAGATGCTGCTTAATAGACATTGGAAATGTCAGTTACATAAAAAAACTCTGATATAAACCAGAGTTTTTTATTCGTTTATTTCAAAAGCATTCCTGCCAATTCTTCTTCAAAAAAGAAGCTCTCCATACCAAAAGCCGGTTCTAACTCATCAATCCATTGAGCTTTGTCGTTATACCTGGCAAAAAATGGTATTGCTACCCAGTCGGGGTTACGTCCCTGAATAAATTCCAATGTCATAATTTTTTCCCCTTTTAATTCTGAAACCCCTACTATTCTTATTTTACCTGGTGTACATGACATACTTGGTCCTCTAACAGTTCGTGCAATACCGCTTACCTGGGTATACGCTTTTTTAAATATCCTCCATGTCTCTACCACAGGTATTCCAAAATACTCCTGTGCCCCGGTATCTCTAGCGATAAACATATAATAAGGGATCATACCTAAATTCACTTGCTTTTTCCACATATCAGCCCATATATCTCCATCAGCATTAATGTGATTTAAGATCGGAGACTGTGTACGAATATTGGCACCTGTTTTTCTTATTCTTTCCACAGCCATTTTTAGCACAGGCGTTTCAAGTTCTTTAGGATGATTAAAGTGTGCCATATAGGAAAGCGTTTTTCCTGAAGCAACAATTTTCTTAAAGATAGCAAGTACCTCATCAGCATCATCATCTGTAACAAAACGGTATGGCCAGAAACTTAATGATTTAGATCCGATTCTTATTGTTTTCAGGTGTTCAATATTTGCATCTAAAATTTTTGAGATATAGGCATCCAATATGTTAGCACTCATCACCATCGGATCACCACCTGTAATCAACAAATCAGTCACTTCTGTATGTTCTCTCAGGTAATCAATAATAAGATCAACCTTTTTCATACAGAATTTAAGATCATTCATATTTGTGAACTGAGGCCAACGGAAGCAAAAAGTACAATAAGCGTGACAAGTTTGTCCCTGAGTAGGAAAAAACAACATGGTTTCACGATACTTATGCTGTACGCCCGACAATTTTTCACCATTAAGTTCAGGTACATTATATTCTAATTGACCTGCAGGATGGGGATTCAGTTTCTCTCTGATTATATTAGACTCATCACGCAACACCTCTTTTGGAGCATTAGACTTAATCAGTTGGGCCATATGATTAAAATCGTCCTCATTAAGCATGTTTTTTTGAGGGAAATTTAAAATAAACATAGGGTCATCATGGAAGTTTTCCCAATCAATTAATTCATCCACAACATAATTGTTCGTTTTAAAGGGAAGAACATGGCCAACAACTTCAATATTAAGAACATCCTCCTCGTTTAAATAAACAATTTGAGGCATCTTTCTAAAGTTATGCAACGTGTAAGTTTGATACTTCATTATCATCCGGTCTTTTAAAAAGTTTCTAATCTCTCATCACAATCAGCTTTCAACGCCATAAGAGGGCAGATATAATCATCTCTCAAAAAGAAAGGAATTAAATTTCTCTTTATAAATCCTGATGTTGCCCCAGACCTAAACGGCTTCTATTAAATTTACAATAAAATAGTAAAATTATCAAGCATTGACAAAAATACCGTAACCGCCACAATTGTTTGATCCACAATCATTTAAGACTCAAAAACTGTAAAGTGAGACAAAACTAGTAAAATATTATAACTTTTTACCTGATAAGTTCACTTCTATTGGTATCTAATTTAAGAAAAATAAAAAGTAAAGTAGTAAATCCCCACAGCGAAGAACCTCCGTAACTGAAGAATGGCAAAGGAATTCCGATAACCGGAGCTAAACCAATTGTCATTCCAATATTAATTGAAAAGTGAAAGAAGAATATGGATGCCACGCAATATCCATAAATCCGACTAAAAATAGAATGTTGTTTTTCAGCCAGTAACACCAACCGAATCATCAGAAAAATAAATGCTAATACAACAAAAGATGTACCCACAAAACCCCATTCTTCTCCAACTGTACAAAAGATAAAATCGGTACTTTGTTCAGGTACATATTTCAATTTTGTTTGTGTTCCTTCAAGGTATCCTTTACCCCAGACTCCTCCAGATCCAATTGCAATTTTTGATTGAATGGTATGATATCCAACCCCCAAAGGATCATCCTTAAATCCCAGCAACACATTCACCCTGTTTCTCTGATAATCAGAAAGAACCTCTTCAACAAAATAATCTGAAGAAATTGTAAATGCGATGGCTCCCCACATAAATATCATGGCCGGAATTACTATTTTCAGCCTTTTACTAATTCCTTTTATGGCTAAATAAATTGAAATAGCAAAAGCTCCAGTCAATGCAAATAAATCATATCTAAAATCCTTTCCCATAAAATAAAAGGCACCAAGTGCTAATACAAATCCCAGTATTCCACTTAACAAACATACTATCACCCATTTTATGCTCATATTGTATCCCAGAAAAATTAAAGTTCCAACAATAATAACAGCCAAAATAATGGCATTGGCATAGATTAAAGTTAAAACAGAAACTAATGCTGCAATAAAAGCAAACAATAAAATATTTCCAGAAAGCCCCTCTCGATACAAGGGGAGAACCAAAGTTAAAAACACCAAAGCAGAACCTGTATCATTCTGAAGCAGAATACATACTACAGGTAAAAACCAAATAACAAATACTGTAATTAAATTACGTTTCTTATTAAATGTAAATTCATACCTACTCATAATACGTGCCAAAGTAAGTGCTGTTGCCACTTTAGCCAACTCCACCGGCTGAAACCTGACAGGACCTAACTCAAACCAGGATTTAGCACCATTTATTTCTTTTCCAAAGAAAATAACAGTAAATAACAGGAACACAGATAAGCCATATAGAAAATAGGAAAAGGCAACGTAAAATTTACTGTCTGTCATAAAAATTACCCAAATAATAACACCTGAAAGACCAATCCATATTAATTGTTTTGCATATTCTTTATCTGCATCAAAAAACACAGGATTTTCAGGATTATAATTAGCAGCATAAATATTTATCCAACCAAAAATTACCAAAATTAAATAGGTACCTACCGTTATCCAGTCAACGTTTTTTATGTTACTCTTTTGTGGCATGGATTAAATCTCCTTCTAAAATTCGTTTCTCAATATACTTACGTGAACGATGAATTTCTTTATTCAAATACTTCTCAACCATTAAACTTGCGATTGGTGCCGCCCAGGTTGAACCATAACCTCCATTCTCTACATAAACTGCAATAGCAATTTTAGGATCATCTTTGGGTGCAAAGGAGATAAATACAGAATGGTCTTCTCCGTGAGGATTTTCTGCTGTTCCTGTTTTCCCGCAAATTTCTATACCTGGGATTTGCGCTATTCTGGCAGTAACACCACTTTCACCCCAAACCGCCAATCTCATACCCTCAACAACCGGAGCAAAATTAATACTATCGATCCCGGTTTTATGAATCATCTTAAACCGGGAAGGGATAGTATCATTCTCAATATTTTTAATCACATGAGGTGTGTAGTAATATCCTCTATTTGAAATGGCAGCAGACATATTAGCCATTTGAATGGGTGTTGTCAGCAATTCCCCCTGACCAATAGCAAGTGATACAACAGTTAAGGAAGACCAACTTTTATTATAAATCTTATCATAGGTCTTACTATTAGGAACAAATCCCCTGTTCTCATTGGCAAAATCTACTCCCAATTTATAACCAAAACCAAAATTCACCAGGTAATTTTTCCAAAGTTCAAACCCCTCCTGTACCGAACCATTCTTCTTTTGATCAAGAACTTTTCGAAATGTTTGACTATAGTATGCATTACATGACATGGCAATAGAATTTTTAACATCGAGCGGACTTCTGTGAGAATGACACCCCTGATGAAAACTACCTACTGTATACCCCATATGGCATTCATGTTTCGTTGATGGGGTTAACACACCTTCCTGCAGGCCTATTAATGCCATTAATGGTTTAAACGTACTCCCGGGTGGATACCAGGCCATAATAGGTCGGTTAAAAAGAGGCTCTAACGAGTCAGTACTTAACTTAGAAAAATTCCTTGCTCTTTTTTTTCCAACAAACAATGAAGGATCATAAACAGGACTTGAAACCATCGCTAAAAGCTCACCGGTTTTGGGTTCAATGGCTAAAATCGATCCTATTTTATTATTCATTAAATGCTCACCATATTGCTGAAGATCAATATCAATTGTCAAAGTAATATCTTTCCCAGCTTTAGCAGGAACATCATATCTACCATCCCTAAAAGGCCCTCTTTCTCTACCATGTACATCTACTAAAACGTATCTGTATCCTTTTTCACCCCTAAGAAATGTTTCGTACGTAGATTCAATTCCATTGATACCATGATAATCCCCTGTGTTATAATAGTCATCTCGCTTAACATCCTGAGGACCAACTTCACCTACATAACCTAGTATATGAGCTGCATTGGGATATTCATATTTTCTTAACGTCCTTCTTTGAACAAAAAAACCATTAAATTTATATAACTTTTCTTGTAAATATCCATACTGCTCAGCTGATAACTGCTTATAAAATATAGATGGCTTAATGGGTGAAATCTTCCTGTTTGATAACTTTTGATGCATCTCATTAAACAAGTTTCTTAGATCTTTAATGGAAATACTTAACGCTTTACAAAACGATACAGAGTCCATCGCTTTTAGTTCACGAGGAACAACCATTAAATCATAATTAGCCTGATTCGATACAATTAACCTTCCATTTCTATCATAAACCAATCCTCGTGCCGGATAGTTGATAATTTCTCGTCGTGTATTACTTTCTGCTGAAAATTTATAGGAAGGATCATACACCTGAAGTATAAATAGCTTAATCACAAACACCATCCCCATAGTGATAAAGATGAGCGCTACGACTATTGTTCTTCGGTTAATATTTTCCACTAGATACTTATTTAAATTCTGTTTCTTTTTTGATTACTAAATAATAATGTTACCCACATAATAAGTAAGGTTAATGGTGTACTAAGCAGAGTTTTTGCCAATATTGATAACAAATTATTAAAAGAAAATGATTCTATTAAAAAATAAAACAGGTGATGAATTACAACTAAAATGATTGCATACTTAAAAAACCACAAAAAACCGTAAAATGAAGGCGTTGGCAAGGTGCCGGGTTCATAACCATCACGGGGAGCTATTCTTGATAAAACCAATGGCCTCAAATAGGCCAGTAACAATGTGGCTGCCATATGCATTCCAGGTGTATTTGAAAACATATCAATACTGAGTCCAACAACAGATGCCAACACAAGCAGTAACCATTTTGGTGTTTCAAATGGTAATATTAAAATAAAAATAACATACAGGTATGGGTTAATAAATCCTGAAAATTCAATTTTGTTCAGGATTAAAACCTGCAATAGAATAAAAAAGAAAAAATTAAATATATATCTGGGTATTAAACTAATCATAGCACATTTTCCTCCTCTAATTCAACCTGTTCGTTTTGATGTTTATTTTCAACAATCTCAACAAAATTTAAGTTTGAAAAATCAACACTTAATTTCACTCTAATCTTATAAAAACTTTCACCTTCAGGATGTTCAACCTGATCTACTGTACCAATTAATATACCCTCAGGGAAAGTAAATGAATATCCACTAGTTACCACCTGCTCTCCTAATTTCACATCTGCATGTTCCGGGATTTCATCAAGTATTACATAATCAGGAGATTTATTATTCCAACTAATGGATCCAAAAAATCCTGTATCTTTTAATTTGGCTGATATTTTTAATCGCGAATTCAATAAAGATAAGGCTGTACTATAATTGTCAGAGCATTTTATCACAATACCAACAACCCCACGACTGGAAAGCACTCCCATGTCAGGACTTATTCCCTCTCTGGTTCCTTTATTCAGTGTAATGTAATTAAAGTGTTTAAATACACTATTGTTAATCACTTTACATGCCCTATAGATATACTGTCTATTTGAAGTACTATCTCCAACTAAGGTATAGTAATCTTTACCCACATCCATCTTCTCAGGTAATTGATTTTTTAAATAAGCATTTTCTCTGGCTAATTCCTCATTTACCTTTCTCAAAGAAAAATACTCTTCAACATTATCCACTCCATTAAATAGTCCTCCTGCTAATTTAGCTGAAGAACTCAAATAGATAGACCTTTGATTTTGATTATAACTAACAATTAAAGCAAAAGCTATTATTTCTAAGAAAATGAATAAAATACCAAAATAGTGATGTAATATAAATTGAACAAAGTTTCTCATTCAGTTGTGTTGTTTTCTTCATAAAATTACAAGATAAAAGCATCTGAAATATACTTTTATTTTTCAAATATTTAAGCTTGTGTGATATTTAATCGATTGTAAAACCTAACAAACCCCGGTAAAGTTAGTTTTTTAGATTTGAAAAATCATGTGAATTACCGAATTTAGCAGGAATTATTTGAATTTTGAAGAAACAAAAAAACGCAACTCTCATTATAATTAGAAAGTTGCGTTTTATTTAGGGTGGAAGACCGGTCTCGAACCGGCGACCTCCGGAACCACAATCCGGCGCTCTAACCAACTGAGCTACAACCACCATTTTCGCTAAAAGCGATGCAAAGATAACATTAAAAAAACTACATTTGCAAGAGTTTTATCCAAAAAAAAGTTGAGAAATTTACGCTTTTTTTAAATTAGTTCTGAATTTTAGCAAGTTACAATAACTGACATATGAAGTTTTTTTTACAAGACGATACAAGTAAGCGCGTAGATGACATTTTAAAAAGCTTAAAAAAGCTTATGGATGGTGACGTTTCATCTCAAATGAAACAAAAGGGTATTGAATACAAGCTGATATATGGTACTAGTGTCATATGGCTCAGAGAAATAGCAAAAAATTACACCAATGATAATAACCTGGCCAATAGATTATGGCATAGACAAATAAGAGAAACTATGATTTTGGCAACCCTGATTGCCTCTCCCAAAACTGAATTTATCAACACCTTAAACGAATGGACAGAATCATTAATAACAAATGAGATCGCTGAGCAGATAGGCACAAATTTACTATGGAAAGTACCCAATATTTATAACTACACTCTAAAACTATTACAATCTGAAAACGAAAGAAAATGGGCTGCAGCCTGGGTGGCATTAGCTACCTATCTACAACGTGGTGGAAATCTGACTGAAGACCAAAGTAGTTACCTTTTTTCCGAGATAAAAAGCGAAAAACACTTTAAGAATATATTTATACAAAGAACGGTGGGCCGATTTTTAAGACAAGCCTGTCGGAATTCCACAAAGAATTTAAATCAAGTTGAGGAATTGATTCAACAACTTAAATCCAATGACAAAATCTTATGGCTAATTGAAGATGTTGAAACAGAGATTAAATACCTTAAATAAACCTTAATAACCTACCTCATACTCAAACATATCATCGCGCTGATTATCTAACAGTTGTAATATTATATATTCCCCTTAAAGAAAAAATATTGCTTCTTGGGATACTGAGTGCGATATAAAATTTTGATTTATCTCATTAATTATTGTTTTATAAGGCATTGCTTAAAAACTTAATCGAACTAAGGTAAATGCAATTAAATGATTACTTTAACACACAAACAGGAGGAGGATGTTCATGCGCAGGAACTTACGGGCATTTCTTATTACACTTAGATTGCATTACATCAAATAAAATCACAAGTAAAATTAACAAGAGCGACCTCTCTGAAAAACCAGGGTGAGTAAGAATTTCGATTCATCCAACCACAACTGATAAAGAGATAGATTACATCATTTCTGCTGTAAAACAGATTGCTCTAAATACAAAAAAATGGGAGAAGGAATATAGTTACTACCCCATTAAGAATGAATTCTACTACAAAGATGCGATCATTAAGAAACCTAAGGATTACAATGAATGGTTTACAAATAAATCCAAGTAGAATTTATTTATCTAGAAACGTTTTATCAAAACACATATAAACGGTTTTCTTGAATTATCGTTATCGATTACTATTTTTTATAGATTTACAGCGCAATTCAAATCTTAGTTCATTATAAAAATAGTAATTGAACTCCTCTCAAATATATATTTTATGGAGATAATTGAAGTAAAAGACCGTTCTAGTAGAAAACAATTTTTAAATGTAGTTGAGGACATATACTCAAACGACCCTTCATATGTCAGGCCTTTAAACAGAGATATTGAAAACACCTTTGATCCGAACAAAAATCCATTTTTTAAACATGGAAACGCTTCTAGGTTCATATTAATTGACGACAAAAAAAATGCAATCGGCAGAATTGCAGCATTTATTAATGAGAAAAAGGCTTATGGTTTTGAGCAACCCACCGGAGGGCTTGGTTTCTTTGAATGTATAAATGATCAAAAAGCAGCTTTCGCACTTTTAGATGCCGGTATAAAATGGCTTTCTGAAAGAGGAATGGAAGCAACTGACGGGCCAATAAATTTTGGAGAAAACGACAACTTCTGGGGCTTACTAGTAGAGGGCTTTACTGATCCAACCTACGGGATGCAATACAATCCTCCATATTATCAGAAATTTTTTGAGTCCTATGGATTTGAAAATTACTTTGAACAAGTTACAAACCGGTTAGATCTTAAGAAACCATTCCCTGAGAGATTCTGGAAAATTGCAGCCTGGATTGGAGAAAAACCAGACTATCATTTTAAGCATTTCACATGGAAAGATAAATTTAAGTTTATTGATGACATGGTTGAGGTTTATAATGATGCCTGGAAATTTCATGAAAACTTCACCCCCTTAAGTCGAGAAAAAGTACTTCCATCCTTTTTAAAAGCAAAAGATATTGCGATAGAGGAATTCCTATGGTTCGCCTATTACAAAAATGAACCTGTAGGATTTATTCTTTTATATCCTGACGTAAACCAAATTTTAAAAAAATTTAATGGAAGCTTAAATCTTTTGAACAAGCTTCAATTTTTATGGTTCAAACATAATAAAACAATGACACGCCTTAGAGTTGTTATTTTAGGAGTAAAAACTAAATACCAAAGATCAGGCGTCGAATCAGGATTATTTTATCACTTAAGAGGACCTGTTTTTAAACGTGAGTGGTTTAATGAAATGGAATTATCCTGGGTTGGAGACTTTAACCCTAAAATGAGAGCATTGCAAGATTCTATGGGTGCTGAGTTTTCAAAAAAACACATCACTTATCGTTATATCTTTGACCCTCAGAAAAGAACTAATAAAAGAGCTTCTTCAATACCCAAAGACACAAAAGAAAGATTAAACCAAACCTAATCTTAAAGGGTGAGGTTTGGTTTACGATATGGAAAAGAATTAAATATTAGGCAAATAAATTAAAATTGTTTTGCATGTTAGATATTAATATTTACCTTTGCAGTCCGTTAAGAAATTAGAATATTAAAGAGGTAAAAAAATGAAAAAGGAAATTCATCCGGATAACTATCGCTTGGTTGCTTTCAAAGATATGTCAAACGAGGAAACTTTTATAACTCGTTCAACAGCAAACACCAAAGATAAAATTGAAATTGACGGAGTTGAGTATCCATTGGTGAAACTTGAGATATCTAACACATCTCACCCTTTTTACACTGGTAAGATGAAACTTGTTGACACAGCAGGACGTGTTGATAAGTTTAGAAACAGATATCAAAAGCACATGGATAACAGAAAAAAATAAGCTTAGACGCTTAGTCTCATTAAAGCTTCGGTATCTCCGAAGCTTTTTTTTTATCTATCCGCCAACAATTACACACTAATAGGTTGTTTCTCATTTTTTGGCACACGTATTGACAAGTAATACTCTCATCCTACAATTGGATGATTTATGACAATATGGCACTTTGCCTATACTGAAAAAAAATATGGATAATTTTAAAATCTCTATAAACAGAGCAGACATGGATGATATGTACGAATCTGACGCAGAATTTATTCCAATAGTTTCTGACGATAACGAATCTGATATATCTGATATTGAGATCCCTGATGCTTTACCAATATTACCACTTCGAAATACAGTTCTCTTTCCTGGAGTAATTGTTCCAATATCATTAGGTCGGGACATGTCATTAAAGTTAGTTAAAGATGTACAACGTGGGAATGGTGTTTTTGGAGCTGTTGCACAAAAAGAACCTGACGTTGATGAACCTAGTGCAGGTGACCTATATAATATAGGAACAATTGCAAAAGTAATCAAGGTACTTGAAATGCCTGACGGAACAACTTCTGCAATTATTCAAGGTAAAGTTAGATTTCAATTTAATGAAATCATTGAAGTTGAACCTTATTTCAAGGCAAAAGCCGTTCAACTCAACGACATAAAACCTGACGAGGATAATTCACGTGACTATGAAGCGTTGGTTAGTTCTTTAAAAGATCTTTCACTTCGCATCATTAAGTATTCGTCAAACATCCCGCCAGAAGCTTCCTTTGCCGTAAAAAACATTGAAAATTCAACTTTCTTAATCAACTTTATTTGCTCCAACACGGAAATAACAGTTAAGGAAAAACAAAATCTGCTAAAGATTGATGTTTTGAAAGAAAGAGGTATGAAACTCCTTGAACATCTTACCCGGGAAGTTCAATTACTGGAGTTGAAAAACGATATTCAAAGCAAGGTTAAACTTGATATCGATCAACAGCAAAGAGAATATATGCTTCATCAGCAGATGAAGACCATTCAGGATGAATTGGGATCAAGTCCCATCGAACAAGAGGTTAGAGATCTTAGAGAAAAAGCTGAACAGAAAAAATGGGGTAAAGAAGTTGCAGAACTTTTTTACAAAGAAATGGATAAGCTGGAGCGTTTAAATCCGGCAACAGGAGAATATTCAGTTCAGCATAATTACCTTCAAACATTACTTGATATTCCATGGAATGAGTATACTGAAGATAAATTTGATATGGACACAGCTCAGGAAGTTCTGGATAGAGATCATTTTGGATTGGATGGTGTTAAAGAAAGAATTCTTGAACATCTGGCTGTTCTTAAATTAAAAGGTGACTTAAAATCTCCAATAATCTGTTTATACGGCCCCCCCGGAGTTGGAAAAACATCTCTTGGAAAGTCTGTTGCTGATGCACTTGGTCGCAAATATGCCAGAATGTCACTTGGAGGCGTTCATGACGAGGCTGAAATCAGAGGGCACAGAAAAACCTATATTGGCGCCATGCCTGGAAGAATTATTCAAAATATAAAAAAATCAGAAAGTGCAAATCCAGTCTTCATTTTAGACGAAATTGATAAAATTGGTAGCAGTGCACATGGAGACCCTGCAGCTGCGCTTTTAGAAGTTTTGGATCCAGAGCAAAATGAAAACTTTCACGACAACTTTTTAGAAGTTGATTTTGATTTATCTAAGGTCATTTTTATCGCTACTGCAAATACATTAAGCACTATTTCACAACCTCTTCTTGACAGAATGGAATTGATTGAAGTTAGTGGCTATATACTTGATGAAAAAAATGAAATAGCTAAAAGACACCTTTGGCCAAACCAATTAGAAAATCACGGCATACCTAAAAGCAAACTTACTATTGCTAAAAAGGTTATGGGCTATATTATAGAAAATTACACAAGAGAATCCGGAGTAAGGGAACTCAATAAAGTATTGGCAAAGTTGGCCAGAAAATACGCTTTGAAAATTGCCACAAATAAGGAGTTTAAAAAAGCTATTTCAATTGATGATATAAAAGAGAATCTGGGTGTTGAACGTTTTTCTAAAGAAAAATGGCAGGACACTCATGTGCCCGGAGTCGTTACAGGACTTGCTTGGACCGCTGTTGGTGGCGAAATCCTATATGTTGAGTCGAGTCTTTCAAAAGGAAACGGAAAATTATCTCTTACAGGTAACTTGGGAGATGTAATGAAAGAGTCTGCTATTCTGGCTCTTGAGTACATCAAATCAAATTGTAAAACATTGAATATTAATCCGAAAATACTTGAAGAAAAAAATATTCATGTACATGTTCCTGAAGGTGCCATTCCTAAAGACGGACCATCAGCCGGAATAACAATGGCGACAGCATTAGTCTCTGCTTTTACAGGTAAAAAGGTAAAGAAGAGAATCGCAATGACTGGGGAAATAACTTTAATAGGTAAAGTTTTACCGGTTGGAGGAATTAAAGAAAAAATATTAGCTGCAAAACGTGCTGGAATTAAAGAGATTATTATCTCAAAGGAAAACACCAAAGATGTAGCTGAAATTAAAGACATATATATAGATGGGTTAACATTCCATTACGTTAGTAGTGTAAAAGATGTTTTGGAACTAGCCATCGATAAATAAAAAAAGGGAGTGAAAACTCCCTTTTTTATATTAAATTAACTATACAACGATTAATGAATTGAAATCAAAATTTCGTTCTCGTCTTTCATATGCAAGTGCTTACTTTCAAACTCCTCAATAAAACGAACCATTTCTGGCGTTAACCTATTTAAGGCTCTTTTAATTATTGATTTTGGAATATGCTTGTAATAAGCATATGCAATTGCTCCTGTAATACTTCCTATTGTGTTACTTGGGCCTCCTATTGAGATTGCCTTTCTAATAGCATCTTCGTAATTATTAGAGAGAAGAAATATTGTAATCGCAGCAGGAACAGGTGATTCCAGGTTAGGATCTGTAACATCTTCATGCAATTCAGACAATTCTTTTTCAAGATTGTAACAGAATGTATTTGTGATATATTTCTTTATGTCTGATTTATTTACTCCATTTTTGGCTAGAAATATAGCTGCATTAGATGCTTTGGATGCAATGATTTTTGCAGGTACACTATGAGTCACTCGAGTTGCAATCTCTGTATTTTCAAGTACCTCTTCCAACGTACTACATGCATACCCGATTGGACTGACTCTACGTGCCCACCCATCTCCATTTCCGTAATAGGGTTCCTCGGAATCTGAAACTGCCCAGGTTTTAAAATTTTCGTTATATCCTGCATAAGGATATTTTTTAACCCATTTCTTTAACGTATCCTCAAATTTTTGGTTATTATAAACTGAATCTGCTGTAGCTAAAGTTAATACGGTATCGCCCGTAAACGAAGAGATTGGTTTAAATAACTGAAAATCAGTAGTTGATCTACTGTCATTTATAAATGCAGATCCGATAATATCTCCAATTATAGCTCCTTTCATTTGGTAGGTTTTGTTGTTTATACTGTTACATATTGGTTTTTCGTGATAAATATATAACATTATTTTTTTCCTTAATATCGAAAAGTTAATTTTTATTAAAATATTTAAACTTATTAAACACTTGGAGTACCAAATTAAAATGTTCAAAAACAAAGAAAATTATCTTATTACAATAAAGAAAAATAATTATTGATGTTAATAATGATTTTTAATACATTTATAATATTGAGGATCATTAACAAACACACTACTTACTTTGAAAGAAAATTTAAAATACATTATTGGCTTTATTTCCTTTTGTATTGGAGCATATCTGCTGTGGTATTTTAGAGCTATTGTATCTTTTATTTTTATTTCTTCAATATTATCAGTAGTGGCTCGTCCCATTTTTAATTTTTTCAGAGGAAAGGTTACTAAGAAAATATCTATATCTAAATCGCTAAGTTCAACATTAACTGTGTTATTAATTTGGGCATTTATATTTGCTTTTCTAGGCTTTGTAGTCCCATTTATAATAGAAGAAGTTCAGTTTCTATCCAAGGTAGATTTTAATTTCTTAATTGAGCGTTTCGAATCTCTTGCACAATCATTTCTATCCCCATTTCAAAATTCATTGTTTGGAGAAATTGGATCTCCAATGGTAAAATCACAATTAAACGATTTATTAGTTTCTATTTTCGACTTTGAAAAAATGCAAGGCGTACTCTCTTCATTATTTGGGTTTGTGGGAAGTACTTTTATCGGATTATTTTCCATATCATTTATTACATTTTTCTTACTCAAAGATGAATGGATTTTGCTTGAAAGCATTAAGTTATTGGTTCCTGAAATATATTATGTTGGCGTAGAACATATGCTATGGTCTATTAACAGGTTGCTTCGGAGGTATTTTATTGGAATTTTAATCCAAATCTCCTTAATATCAACTGTGATTATAATTGGATTCCTATTTATTGGCCTTGAATTTAGACATGCTTTAATTATTGGATTATTTTCAGGGATCATTAATATCATTCCGTATATAGGTCCGATTATCGGTGCGTTTTTTGGATTGATTGTTTCCATGGTAGTTTACCTTCAATTAATCAGTCCTCCGGGTTTAATTCTTTTTTTAGGTGCAATTTTATTACTATATACCATTGTACAATTATTAGACAATATTGTATTTCAACCATTAATATTTTCAACCAGCGTTAAAGCTCATCCACTAGAAATCTTTTTAGTGATAATCATGGCTGGGTATAGCGGAGGTATGCTCGGGATGTTTTTAGCAATTCCTATCTACACTATTCTAAGAGTTATTGCAAAGGAATTTTTTTCGAAATATAATCTTGTTCGAAAACTTACAGGAAAGCTGGATTAATGGAAAATAGATGATTTTTTCTAAAATAATGTTAACTTATACATGGGCAATAAGTCAACTTATTCCTTTCATGATTTAGAAATGTTGCTAAAGTAAGGTAATAGAAGATTTTGTATTTCTTATTAAATACATTAGAGCAAATCAAGGATTAATGTAAAAGTGGTTAAACAAATGTGATAGCATATAATCAGATTTCAGTATTCAATAGGATATTATACGGTTTTTGAAGTATGGAAATAAATAAAAATATTTTGTGAGGGGTGATATTCGCGAGGTAGAAATATATGTAAACACTGTTTAAGTATGAGATATTCGTATTCCTACAAGAAAATACTAATAAATTATTGCATTCTATTATTTGCTTTATTTATAACACATATCCCTTTAAAATCTCAAAATGAGCATACTCCTTACAATGAAACCGAAGAATATAAATTAAAAGTAGGTGAAAGATTATTTAATGGGCTAATTTCAATGGGTGAAGATACACCTTCCTGTATTTCATGTCATTCAAAATTTACAGGGGATAAAATCAATTGGAATCCATCAGCTCTTGAAATTGTAAACATCTCTGACACCCTTACCTCTGAAGAATTTAAAGAAAAAATTAATAGCCCAATTGAAGGATTCATTGCAAAGGTTCATAAGGGTTATGATTTATCCGACGAACAACTATCGTACTTACACCTTTATCTTACATCCTTAAACACCGAAAAAATTGGAGAAGAATCTGCTTCCAATCCTCGTTTATTTCTTTTTATTTTTCTAGGTGCACTTATGTTCTTGGCTTTGATTGATCTTATTTTCACTCATATTGTAAAATATAAAGCTGTTCACATCCTCATTATTCTTATTGGAATTACTATCCATATAAAAATGGCATATGAAGAGGCTTCAAACTTAGGTAGAAGTCAGGGTTACATGCCTGATCAACCTATAAAATTCTCACATCAGGTGCATGCCGGAGACAATCAAATTAATTGTAAATATTGTCATTTCAATGTTGAAAAGGGAAAGCAAGCCGGAATACCTGGCCCAGGTTTATGTATGAACTGCCATATGATTGTCAGGGAAGGAAGTAGATCCGGAAAATCAGAAATCGCCAAACTTGTGAAGCATTTTGAAGAAGGTGAAGATATTAAATGGATTAGAGTTCATAATTTACCTGACCATGTATTTTTTAGTCATGCCCAGCATGTGAATGCAGGCAAACTGGATTGTACTGAATGCCACGGAAAGGTAGCCGAAATGCATATTCTTAAGCAGGAGAATGACCTTTCGATGGGGTGGTGTTTAGATTGCCATAAAAAGACGAATGTACAATTTACCAATAACGATTATTATTCCATTTATAAAGATTACCACAAGGAGCTGTCTGAAGGAGTCAGAGATTCGATAAAGGCGGTTGACATTGGTGCAACAGACTGTATGAAATGTCATTACTAAAATTTTAAGCTCAATATTTATAGATCACACAAACTGGTTCGAATGATGAAATATTGGAAGAGCATAGAAGAATATAATGAAGGCATTAAAGATGATAATGTCCATCTCCCTAATAAAATTCAGGCGTCAGAAGCCTTAAAAGCTTCACGGAGGGATTTTCTTAAATACTTTGGATTTAGTGTTGCCTCAGCGGCTGTATTATCAAGTTGTGAAAGATCGGTAAAAAAAGCCATTCCTCTACTAATACAACCCGAAGAAGTTAGACCTGGAATAGCCAGCTACTATGCTTCAACATTTTATATTGGAAGCGAAGCAATTCCTATTCTTGTTAAAGTTCGGGATGGAAGACCCATTAAAATCGAAGGAAATGATTTGTATAATAGAACAGAAGGTGGTACAACTGCCCAAATACAAGCGTCCTTATTGAATTTATATGACGAATCGCGACCTAAGGAACCTCAATTAAATGATGAAGATGTCAGCTGGGAGAATGTTCAAAAATCAATCATCGCTGATCTTGAGAAAATCGACAATGACAAGGAAATCATTTTTCTGACTCAAACAGTTATAAGTCCATCTTTGAAAAGCCTTCTGAATCAAATAAAAATTAAATATCCAAACTTTAAAGTAATCCATCTTGATTCTTATTCATACTCAGGTATAAGAGATGCGTATGATGAATATGTTGGTGAAAAAATTATTCCAGTATATCAATTTGATAAGGCAGATATTATAGTTTCGTTTGGAGCAGATTTTCTTGGAACTTGGTTAACTCCAACCATTTTCACTCATCAATATAGTAAGAATAGGAAATTAACAAATGGAGAAGATCACCTTTCTAAACATATTCAGTTTGAGGCCAATATGTCTTTAACCGGAAGTAATGCCGATAAGAGAATAACCATCAAACCAAGCGAAGAAGGAAAATATATTCTTTCACTTTACAATGAAATTGCAGCGCTTTTAGGAATAATAAAACTTAATAAAGGTGGATTTGAAAAGGTAGTTAGAGAGACAGCTCACCAGCTTGTAAATGCAAGACAAAAAGCACTGGTGGTTTCCGGATCAAACCAAAAAGAATCGCAAATGCTTATTGCGGAAATCAATGAGATGCTAGAATCCTACGAGAACACCATATTGATTAACAAAGAATTGAATCTGTTCAGAGGAAACGAAAAGGAGATTGATGAGTTAATAAGTAATTGTTTAAATGGTAATGTTGGGGCATTGATATGTAATGAATCAAATCCAATATATAATTTATCCTATAATTCAGATGTAGTTAAAGCTTTCAAAAATGTGGCTGTAACAATTAATATAACTTCACAAAAAGATGAAACTACTGAACATTGCAAGTACATGCTCCCTTTAAATCATTTCTTAGAATCCTGGAATGATGCTGAATTAATATCAGGTGAATTTAGCCTAAGCCAACCGGTAATTCATCCTATCTATAATTCTCGAGATATTCACCAGATCTTGAACAGCTGGCTCGATATTGAAACAGATACTTACAATTATATTAAAGATTACTGGAATCAAAATATTCTGGATCCTTCCCAAGCGATAAATGCATTTATTCCTGCATGGAAAAAAACATTAAGTGATGGTGTTTATAGTCATGAGAAATCAAGATCAAGATCAATAAACAATGTAAATTTAAGAATTACAGCTGCTACCATTGCAAATCAAAAAACAGACTCAAAAATAGAACTCTACGCCTATCAATCTGTTGCCATTGGCGATGGAAAAATGGCTAACAATCCGTGGCTTCAAGAACTTCCTGACCCGGTATCTCGTGTATGTTGGGATAATTACTTTTCAGTATCTCCAAATTTAGCAGAAGAAAAAGGCTGGAAACAAGGAGATATTATTGAAGTGGATAGTTTAAAATTACCGCTATTTATTCAGCCAGGCATTCACGATATGGTTATCTGTGTGGCTTTAGGTTATGGTAGATTAATGGATGGACCCAATCCTGAAATAATTGGTAAAGACGTTAAGCCATTTCTAATTTCAAAAACAAATAGTCTAAACTATTATGTTCCAGTTTCCAGCATTACTTTTACCGGTGGCACATACGAGTTAGCAACAACTCAAACTCATCACTCAATGGAAGGAAGGGCTATTGTGAGGGAAACTTCACTTAGTGAATATTTAAAAGATCCTGCTTCCGGAAATAAGATGCATGCAGAAATAGAAAAACATCATACAACATTATATAAAAAGCATGAATACAAAGGACATCATTGGGCCATGTTTATTGACCTGAATTCTTGTACCGGTTGTAATGTATGTGTAGTGGCTTGCTCTGTTGAAAACAATGTTCCTGTTGTAGGAAGGAATGAAGTTCGTAGATCGCATGAAATGCATTGGTTACGTATAGATAGATACTATACTCAAAATTCTGGAGACCCTAAAAGTTTAAGAGTCGTCAGGCAACCAGTCATGTGTCAACATTGCGATAATGCACCTTGCGAAAACGTGTGTCCGGTTGCAGCAACCAATCATAGTTCTGAAGGCATCAATCAAATGGTATACAACCGTTGCATCGGAACACGTTATTGCAATAACAATTGCCCTTATAAAGTACGTAGATTTAATTGGTTTGACTATACTGGAGCTGATACCATTCCGTTTAACAGAAAAGATGCTACAGGAATGACAACTGATTTAAAACGTCTGGTACTAAATCCGGATGTTACAGTCAGAGCTAAAGGAGTTATAGAAAAATGTTCCTTCTGTATTCAACGTATTCAGGAAAAAAAACTGGATGCAAAAAACAAGGGGGAGGTATTGCAAGACGGAGCAATTGTAACAGCCTGTCAGCAAGGCTGTCCGGCCAAAGCCATCACTTTTGGAGATATAAATGACCCTAATAGTGCTGTCAGCAAAATGATGAAAGACCCCAGAAGGTATCATTTACTGGAAGATTTGCATACACTACCAAGTGTTGCCTACTTAACCAAAGTAAGGAATATTGAAGAAGAATCATCAAAACATAAAACACATAGCTAATGTATATATCACCAATAAGGGAGCCTTTGGTTACCGGGTCGACAAGTTATAAAAAGGTAACCGATGATATTACACGACCTATGGAAGGTAAACCCGGCAAATTATGGTTTGCCGGTTTAGGTATTGCTTTACTGGCATTAGCTTTTGGTGGTTTTGCGATATATGTTACTGTATGGGATGGGATTGGTGCCTGGGGACTAAACCGGACAATCGGTTGGGGCTGGGGAATTACCAATTTTGTATGGTGGGTTGGTATCGGTCATGCCGGAACATTTATTTCAGCTATTCTATTACTTTTCAGACAAAAATGGAGAACTAGTATCAACCGCAGTGCCGAGGCTATGACAATTTTTGCGGTTATGTGTGCAGGATTATTTCCTTTACTGCATATGGGACGACTGCCTTTAGCCTTTTTCATATTTCCTTACCCAAACACCAGGGATGTGTGGGTAAATTTTAACTCCCCTTTATTATGGGATGTTTTTGCCATATCAACATACTTTACCGTCTCCTTGCTATTCTGGTACATGGGTTTAATTCCTGACATTGCCTCAATCAGAGACAGGCTTAAAAATGGCATTAAGAAACAGATATATACACTGCTAAGCTTTGGGTGGACTGGTTCAGCAAGACACTGGGCGCGTCATGAATCTATGAGTCTTATTTTAGCCGGACTTGCAGCACCTCTGGTTCTTTCAGTACACTCTATTGTTAGCATGGACTTTGCCACATCCGTTATTCCGGGTTGGCACACCACCATATTTCCACCCTATTTTGTATCTGGCGCCATATTCTCAGGATTTGCTATGGTATTAACATTAATGATTATTACCAGAAAAGCACTCCATCTTGAAAACTACATCACAGTAGGTCATGTGGAATCTATGAATAAAATTATTATTGCTACCGGATCAATAGTCGGCATGGCGTATTTAACCGAATTATTTATGGCATGGTACTCTGGTGTTGTGTATGAGAGATATGCATTTATAAATCGTGCATTTGGACCTTATTGGTGGGCCTACTGGATTATGATGACCTGCAATGTTATAACACCTCAATTATTCTGGATTAAGAAAATAAGACGCAGTCTCATAGCCACATTTATTATATCCATTTTTATAAATATCGGAATGTGGTTTGAACGTTTTGTCATTATCGTTACATCCTTGCATCGCGATTTCCTGCCATCCAGCTGGTCTATGTATTCTCCAACCTGGGTTGAAGTCGGTATTTTCACAGGAACTCTGGGACTATTCTTTGCCATGTTTTTTCTTTTTATCAGGTTCTTTCCTGTAATTGCTATTGCAGAAATTAAAAGTGTACTCAAAAGCAATGGCGAAAACTTTATGAAGAAAGGAGGCCGAAATGAAAAATAATCAATTCATAACCGGTATTTTTTATGATGATAAAGATTTACTAAAAGGCATTCAGCAAATGCAGGATATGGGCATTGCCATTTTTGATGTGAGAACTCCTTTCCCGGTACATGGTCTGGACGACGTTTTGAAATTAAAACGCTCCCGGCTTCCTCGGTTAGGCTTTATTGCTGGTGGAATTGGCACTGTTCTGGCCTTTTGGTTCCAGTCCTGGATTTTCACAACCAGCTGGCCCTTAAATTTCGGTGGTAAACCTTTTTTATCTGTACCATCATTTATACCTGTAACATTTGAAATTACAGTACTATTTGCGGCACTGGCTCTGGTATTCGGTTTCTTAATCAGATCCGGAATTGGTCCAGGAGCTCCGAATATAATTTTTGATGAAAGATCAACTGATGATGCGTTCCTCGTGATTATACATCAAAATGAGATAAATTCCGAATTAAAGATTAAAAAAGCATTAGAGAAAGTTGGGGCTGTAGAAATTAAAAGCGTTAATCCGTCTAATAAAAGCGAATAGATTATGAATAAAACATTTGTTTTTAATAATAAATTAATGACCATACTTACCATTAGCCTTACAATTGGTTTAGTAATGTCATTAGCCGGATATTTATTTTCCGATATCGGTTCCGAACGATTTTGGGCCAATATTCTTCTGAATGGATTTTTAGTAATAGGGTTATCTCTTGGAGCTACATTCTTTGTTGCGGTTCATATTATTGCTGAATCAGGATGGCAAACTTCTGTACAAAGAGTTGCTGAAGCATTAGGTAGTAACATCTGGCTTGGGACTTTAATGATTATTCCAATATTATTAGGAGTTCATTCTCTATATCATTGGTCACACACAGAACACCTTGATCACGTATTGCAATTGAAAAAAGGGTATCTTAACTTGCCTTTTTTTATCATGAGAATGGCTATTTACCTGACTGGATGGTTATTTTTATTTTATAAAATAAGACAAGTTTCTTTACAATCTGATAGTAATCCGGACATTAAACTATTTAATAAACTTAGAATGTATTCCGGGATATTTATTGTATTCTTCGCTATTACCAGTTCCACCTCATCATGGGACTGGTTAATGAGTATTGATGCACATTGGTTTAGCACATTGTACGGATGGTATACTTTTATTGGATTATTCGTAAACGCTATCGCCATCATCATCATATTTACAGTTGTACTAAAAAAGATGGGATATATGAGTCATGTAAATGAAGAGCACTTGCATGATTTAGGGAAATACCTATTTGGATTTAGCATATTTTGGGCCTATTTATGGATATCTCAATATTTGCTTATCTGGTATAGTAACATACCAGAAGAAACATCCTATTACGCTGACCGTGTACATGGGTTTGAAACATTATTTTATAGTAACATTATTGTATGTTTTGTTGCTCCGTTTTTTGCCATGATGTCAAGAGGAAATAAAAGAAAGACAAATTGGTTACTTGGCACATCAATAATTGTTTTTGCAGGTCATTGGATTGATTTATATCTGGCCATTATGCCAGGTTCTGTAGGGTATGATGAAGCAGGAATAGGGTTATTTGAAATAGGTTCAACACTCATATATATGTCACTTTTTTCTTGGTTTACTTTTAAAGCATTGACAAAGGGAAACCTTGTACCTGAAAATCACCCCTACTTTAAAGAAAGCTTTGATTATGAAAATATTAAGTAGTCTATTTGTCATTTCAATATTATTTGCTTCCTGCGATTTAAACCGAAATCAACCAGGATACAGTTATTTTCCTGACATGGAGCAATCAAGAAGTTTTGAAACCTACTCCGAAAATCCAGTTTTTGAAGATGGAAAAACAATACAACCTCCAGTAGAAAATACGATTCCAAGAGGCACCATACCCTATGATTTTGTGAAAACAGATGAAAATAGAAAATTGGCCGGAATTGAGCTTGTAAATCCATATGCTTCAGATTCAACTGTTAAAACTGAAGGTAAACGTCTTTACAACATATACTGTTGGCATTGTCATGGAGATAAAGGAGATGGAAAAGGCTTTTTATATACAAGTGGAAAATACCCATTCCCTCCTGGCAATCTATTGTCCCAAAAAATTGCAACAAATCCTGATGGTGAGATCTTTCATGTAATATCCGTTGGTTTTGGTGTAATGGGAGCACATCAGGGCCAGATCATGCCAGATGACAGATGGAAGATTGTTTCCTATATCAGACAAGAGCTGATTGGCAACTCCAATAATTGAAATATAATACCGATTTTGTATACGAGAGTTGGTATGAGTTACAGATCTTCTGATTCAATACCTAGCTCCTCTTTTGATAAATCTTTAAGCTGAATTCTCCTACCATTTTTAGTAGAAATAATAAATGAGTCATCAAAGCCCATATTTTTAATATCGCCTAAAAACAATAAGGCTTTCTGATAATCTCTGAATACCCCAACAGTATATTGATTGATACTATCATAGGTTTCCTGATTAATAGAAACTAAATTATTTTTGAAATCTTTAAGATCAATTTCCTTAAATGCCCCGATCTGAACTCTGAATTTCAATCCATCTTCACCACGTTCTGTGGTATTTTTATCCACTAAATACTCTAATGTATTTTGCATCTGAACCAAAGAATCATCCAGATTTTTATTTACCTTAACCAGATCGTTATATTTCAACTTAAAAGCCTCAAACTCATCATCAGAATCTGAACCTGTGAAATTGATCATTCCTTTCAATAAAAATATAGATATCAGTGATACGAAAAAGAATAATTGAAAGTATAATGCTTTGCGCAGATTAGTAATTTTAGTTGATTGTCTTTTATTTACTGAACGTAATCTTTGAACCTCTTTATCAACTGCTTGCTGTCGCAATTTATTTTTTATATCTTGGTGTTCTATATCCTGAGGTGTCATGTGTTGTGTATTGAATTTCCAAAAATCCCTTAAAAGTATGAATTTTCTCTTGGCTATTCATGCATATTTCTCATTAATCCCCAAAATTTATTTTAAAATTTGATATTTTTAATATAGCACCTCACTTATTACCTCTTTAATACTTGAATAAGTATTATTTGTGATGTTATCAATATTTCCCGGATCAATCCATTCTGCTTGTGTAATATCCTCTTCAATTTGTGGTTTTGGTAAATCACTTCCATTATATTTCATTTCATACCAATACGTTTTTTTCAATATCAGATTGCTTTTCAATCGATATGTATGGTATGTTGGCTTTAATTTTTTTACTATTGTCAATGGAGCAATAGCACACTCCTCCTCAACCTCCCTAAGAGCAGTTTCTTCATTAGACTCCCCTTTTTCAGCTTTCCCTTTTGGTAAATCCCAAACCCCTAATCTATGAATAAATAGAATTTGTCCCGAATTATTTTTAACAACACCACCACCTGCATATATTACTTTAAAACAATCAGAAAAAACTCCCATTAATTCTTCCAGATTATGATGATAGATATAAGCTTTTTTTATCTCCTCTTTATGCGCAAAATTATTAATGAAATCTTGTAATTCTTTAGGATTTGAATATTTAAAAATAGCTCCAAAATCGGCATCCAGATCACGTTCAATGTTGTTCGTCAAAAAAACAATTCTATCCTTAAAAAAAACTTTATACATTTGCTGCATGGAAAAAATATCAGAAACAATAGCAAAACAATTGTTGCAAATTAAGGCAATTAAATTGCAACCAGCAAACCCGTTCACGTGGGCTTCAGGATGGAAATCGCCAATTTATTGTGATAATAGAAAAACCCTTTCTTATCCTGAAGTTAGAGACTATATTAAAAAAGGGTTTGTTGCACTTGTTAATGAATTGTATCCGGATGCTGATTCAATTGCTGGTGTGGCAACCGGAGCAATTGCACAAGGAGCTCTTGTGGCAAATGACCTTGAAAAACCATTCGTTTACGTTAGATCATCTCCTAAAGGACATGGGATGGAGAATTTGATTGAAGGAGAAATTGCTCCCGGTAAAAAAGTTGTTGTCATTGAAGACTTAATATCAACTGGAGGAAGTAGCTTAAAAGCCGTTGAAGCACTAAGAGCTGCGGGATGTGAAGTAGTTGGTATGCTTGCTATTTTCAGTTATGGTTTCCAAACTGCAGTTGATAACTTTTCAGATAAAGATGTAAAATTAAATACACTAAGTGACTACCCAACTCTTATTGATGTTGCTGTAGAAACTGGTTATGTTTCTGCTGATGACTTAAAAACATTATCAAGCTGGAGAAACGAACCTTCAACTTGGGGAAAATAATCAGCATTTAAAAATTCAGAGGCTCAAATTGACTCACGTCTTTTTGGGCTTTTTTAATGAACAATAAGATGACAAAATTTGAAAGTGATATCAAACAGGCCCTTCATAGTGAAGAAAAAATATTCGCATTCATTTCCAACTTCAATAATTTTGAAAATCTTATCCCCAAAGATAAGATATCAAACTGGCAAAGCACTGAGGATTCATGTCGCTTTAAGGTTGATGGCATTGGAGAAGCTGGGCTTAAGATTATAGAAAAGGAACCATTTAAAACCGTTAAATATTCAACAGATGGTAAAGTTCCTTTCAATTTTTATTTGTGGGTTCAGTTGAAACCTGTAGCTACTAATGACACCCGCATAAAACTGACATTAAAGGCAGATTTAAATCCTATGATGAAAATGATGGTTAGAAAGCATGTTAAGAAATTTTTAAATATGCTTGGTGATGCTATTGCTCAATATCACTATCCTGAGGGTTAATAACAAATTCAACCTCTTTAAAAGCATAAGTATTTTCCACCCCGTTTTCTGACTGTAAAATTAATTGTCCATATTCCGATATTCCTTTTATTGAAGCATAAAACAAGTGACTTTTATCTTTAAATAAATGAAATCCTTCATTTCGGAATAGACAATTAATATATTCTTCGTTAAGAGTTGAATAATCAGAACCGGACTTCATAAATTCAATATATTCATGTATAGATAATAGAATATCATCCAATAACTTATCTATCCCCAATTCTTTACCTGTGATTTGAATCAATGATAACGGATTAGGTGCATCACTTATAAAACTTTCCTGATTTACATTGATCCCAATTCCTACAACAGACTCACTTATTACATTTGATGTTAGAGAGTTTTCAATCAGGATGCCTCCCACTTTTTTATTATTATAATAAATATCGTTAGGCCACTTGATTGAAAAACCATTTGCTAACTTACATAAAACCCGGTGTATAGCTAACGAAATCGCCTTTGAAATAATAAATTGATCCTGAACTAATACATATTGAGGCTTTAATAAAACACTAAATGTTAAGTTCTTATTTGCAGAACTCTCCCACTTGTTACCCATTTGCCCCTTCCCTGCATATTGATATTTAGTGGCAACAACAGTATATTCTTTAAGAGGACTTTCTCTAACCAAGGATTTTAATGTTACATTTGTCGACTGTAATTCATCGAACCATTTAATATCAAAAAAGTTATACTTTGTCATTAAAATAAAATTAAAGCGACATAATGTCAGAATACTATTTACGGCAGTATTTTTGTGTAAAAATAGTGACTAAATGTAAAAATAAAAAAATAGTATTTTTGTGTTTTTCTAGTAATTTAGCAGATTAAAGAAACACTTTCATTATAAAAAAGATTATTATTAATGACAAATAAAGAGAATAACTCAACTGAACAATTAGTAGAGGCTATTGTTGAAGGTATTCAGGAGAAAAAGGGCACAAATATTTCTATTTTGGATATGAGAAAAATTGATGGAAGTATCTGTCAGTTTTTTGTTTTATGTGATGGGGACAGTAATACTCAGGTAAACGCCATTGGTGAATCAGTTGATGATTATGTGAGAGAAAAAATTAACGATAAGCCTTTTCATATCGAAGGAAAACAAAATGCAGAGTGGATTCTTTTAGATTACGTTGATGTTGTGGTTCACGTTTTTCAAAGACCAATAAGAAGTTTTTATAATCTTGAAGGATTATGGGCCGACGCAAAACGCACAGATATTGAGAACCTTTTCTAGTTCGTAACAAATTTCATTTTACTAATGAGCGAAAATCAAAATCAAAACAACGAACCCACAAACCAAGGTGGGAATAACAATACGCCAAAACTGCCCAAGTTTAACGGTTATTGGATTTATGGGCTTATACTTCTTCTTTTTATTTCATTCTTTTTAATGAATCAGAATGAAACAATTAAAAATTTGTCGTATAGTGAATTTAAAACAAAGATATTACCCTCCGGCGATGTGGAAATGGCAACTGTAATCAGAAACCAGAACATTGTTGAAGTCGTAATAAAAAAAGACGCACTGGATAAATATCGTGATGAATTTGGTGATACTTATAACTCAATAACTGATCGGGGCCCACACTTTAGTGTTAAAGTTCCTTCTATTGATGCCTTTTATGACGATTTAAGAATTATAGAAGAGAAAGAAGGCATCTCTATACCAAACAATTACGAAGAAAGATCTAATTATTTTAATGAGATAATTGGGTTACTATGGCCTATCATACTTTTACTTGTCATCTGGATATTTATTTTCCGTAGGATGGGTGCACAAGGTGGAGGAAGTGGAGCCGGTAATATTTTTAATGTTGGTAAATCAAGAGCTAAAATATTTGATAAAGAAGCAAATATCAAAGTAAACTTTTTAGATGTTGCCGGGCTTGCAGAAGCGAAACAAGAACTCGAAGAAATTGTTTCATTCCTTAAAAAGCCGGAAAAATACACCAACTTAGGAGGTAAAATTCCTAAAGGAGCATTGTTAGTAGGTCCTCCGGGAACAGGTAAAACATTACTTGCAAAAGCAGTAGCAGGAGAAGCTAATGTTCCTTTCTTCAGCATGTCAGGATCTGACTTTGTTGAAATGTTTGTTGGGGTGGGAGCTTCGCGTGTAAGAGATCTATTTAAAAAAGCGAAGGAAAAAGCACCTTGTATTGTATTTATTGATGAAATTGATGCTATTGGTAGAGCCAGAGGAAAAAGCCCAAGCATGGGTGCAAACGACGAACGAGAAAATACACTAAATCAGCTATTGACTGAGATGGATGGTTTTGGAACCAACTCCGGGGTTATTATTTTAGCAGCAACAAACCGTGCCGATATATTGGATCGTGCTTTAATGAGAGCCGGAAGGTTTGATCGTCAAATACATGTTGAATTGCCTGATATAAAGGAACGTCAGCAAATATTTGATGTGCACCTGCGTCCACTAAAACTGAGCGATGAAGTTAAAGCTGAATTCTTGGCTAAACAAACTCCTGGTTTTTCAGGTGCCGACATCGCCAACGTTTGTAATGAGGCTGCTCTGATAGCCGCTCGTAACGATAAAAAGATAGTTGAAAAAGAAGATTTCTTAAATGCTGTAGATCGTATTGTTGGCGGATTAGAGAAGAAGAATAAAATTATATCTAAAGAAGAGAAAAAGTCCATTGCCTATCATGAAGCAGGCCATGCTGCAACAAGCTGGTTGCTGGAGTATGCTCATCCGTTGGTAAAAGTAACCATTGTACCTCGTGGTAAAGCTTTGGGGGCTGCCTGGTATTTACCAGAGGAAAGACAATTAACTACTACAGAGCAGATTCTTGATGAAATGTGTTCTACATTAGCAGGTAGAGCAGCAGAAGAAATTGAATTTGGTAAAATTTCTACCGGAGCATTAAATGACCTTGAAAAAGTTACTAAGCAGGCATATGCCATGGTTACTTATTATGGAATGAGCAAAAAGATGGGTAACATTAGCTACTTTGATTCTAGTGGTCAAAACGAATACGGTTTTACCAAACCATATAGTGAAGAAACCGCTAAGGAGATTGATCATGAAGTATCGATCATTATTGAAGAACAATACGAAAGAGCAAAGAAAATACTTCTTGAAAACAGAGATAAGCATGCTGAGTTGGCAAATCTACTTCTTGAACGTGAAGTGATTTTCAGTGAAGATCTGGAATCAATCTTTGGGAAACGACTTGTGAATAAACATGTGGTTCAATTAACAGAAAACGAATCTGATAAATTTAAAAAAACGGATACTCCGGAAGATGGCGAAGAAAAAGATATAGCAGATTCTCCTTCAACGGAAAATCAAGAATAAGATATGGATAGTCAAAAATCCAGAGAGATAATACTGAATAAGATAAAAAAATCAGTAGCTGAAGGAAGGGATTTTCCAATCCCTTCCCATGATAAAAAATCACCGGTATTTCCAGAACCCAAAAATCTTTTAGAAACTTTTTCTGAAGAACTCAAAGCAATCGGTGGTAAGGTTGAAATTTGCGACAATCAAATACAATTTGTCGAAAGACTTGAAAATATTTTGGGTGAATTAAATATCAAATCGATCTTTAGTATTGACACCGAAATCAATGCTTTGTTCGATAACTCAAGTCTAAAAACAACCTCAGAAGCTGACGATTTTAAAGATATGCAGGCCGCCGTTACACGTTGCGAGTATTTAGTATCGCGTACAGGTAGTGTTGTAATTAGTTCTCAACATCCATCGGGCCGTAGATTAAATGTATTTCCGCCGATACATATAGTATTAGCAAAAGCATCTCAATTAGTTCCATTCTCTGATGATGCATTGAATATGCTTGAAGAAAGGTACGGAGATAATTTTCCATCATTAATTTCTTTTATCACTGGAGCCAGTCGAACAGCCGATATTGAAAAGACTTTGGTAATGGGAGCTCATGGCCCGAAAGAATTATTTGTTTTTATTGATAAAAATGCATGATAATTAAGTAAACTACTTAATTTTGCAGCATTAATTAAAATTGGAGATGAATAACTTTTGGCAGCGCACCTTAACAGGTATTTTATTTGTAATTGTATTGGCAGGTAGTATATACTATCACCCCTTGTCATTTGCATCTATTTTCTTATTAGTGGTTGTAGCAGGCATTCACGAAATGAGAAGCTTATTTTCTAAAGTTGGTATTGATATTCCACTATATGCTACATCTATTTTTGGACTAAGCATATATACTTTCTCCTTTTTAATTCAATTTAGAGTATTTAACACCTCTATATTTTACTTTATTATTCCAATAGTTTGTTTCCTGTTTGTTAAGGAACTATTTCGTCAACACGATAAGCCTATTGTAAATATTGCGTCCAGTATATTTACGGCCATTTATATTTCTTCCCCATTTGCACTATTGAGCCTTTTAGCATTTGATAATGGAACCTATAATTTTCAACTTCCCTTATCCGTATTTATTTTAGTATGGATGAATGATACTGGCGCATACCTATCTGGGGTTACAATTGGAAAGCACAAATTTTTTGAACGAATCTCTCCTAAAAAAACATGGGAGGGAACTATAGGCGGATTTATCCTGACAATTGCCGTGGCTTTTCTGTTATCTCAATTTTGGTTTGAGTTATCAGTTATACAATGGTTAATATTTGGTGCAATTATATCAGTTATGGCTGTATTAGGAGATTTAGTAGAATCAATGTTCAAAAGAAGTATTGGAATTAAGGATTCTGGTAATATTTTACCAGGACATGGAGGTATTTTAGATCGATTTGATGCAGTGTTTTTTGCCATACCAATGGCTGTTTTTTATGTAGAACTATTTGTTAGATAATCTCAAAAGTAATCATGACCATTCATAAAGAAGGATTTAAAACCATTTTTATTGCTCTGGCAATTTTCATAGTGATAAACGGTATTACCCATTTTATGGTTAATAATATAACCATAAACAATATAATATTAGTAACCACAGGACTTATTACCCTATTGGTAATTAATTTTTTCCGAAGTCCCGAACGAATTTGCACACCGAATGAGAATGCGGTAATTACACCTGCTGATGGTGAAGTGGTTGTGATTGAAGAAGTTGATGAGCCTGAATATTTAAAAACAAAATGTTTGCAGGTATCTATATTCATGTCTCCATTAAATGTTCATGTTAACTGGTTTCCTGTAGCTGGTAAAATAAAATATTCACGACACCATTCTGGAAGATTTATGGGTGCTTATTTACCTAAATCATCAACAGAAAATGAGAGAACAACTGTTGTACTTGAAACAAAAGATGGTAAAGAAATTCTTGTTCGTCAGGTTGCTGGGGCTATGGCAAGACGAATCGTATGTTATGCTAAAGAAAATAATGTAGTTGAACAAGGAGAGCAAATGGGCTTTATCAAGTTTGGCTCCCGTTTAGATTTATATCTTCCATTAAACTCAGACATCAAAGTCAACATTGGAGATAAGGTAACTGGCACTCAAACAATTGTAGCAACATATTAATTTAAATTAATATAACGAATTAAATTCAACTTACTATTTTTAGGCTATTAGCTTTCTTGATTTCCATTGATAGCCTCCAAAAATGGCATATATAACAGTTATTGATATATAAATGGGGTACAGTAACTGTACCTTAATAATGTCTAGAATGGTAAGTTGAAAATTAAAGAATATACTCCCATTTTTAAGAAATCGAGTATCTATTCCAACTTTTATTAGGAAAAGCACCATTATAACTGATGCCAACACAGGAAAGTAAATACTAAAATAAGGCATTAATAACACCAAGAAATTTATTAGGAAAACACTCCATGCCACCTGCAAGGTAAAAATATCAGTGTATCCTTTGCTTTTGGATGCCCACCTCACTCTTTGATGAAAAAACCTGCTTAATGAATCTACCGGCCGTGTATTCACAATAGTCTCTTTGCATTTCAGAAATTTTATTTTTACATTATTTCTTACTGCATATTGCAACAAAAAAATGTCATCTCCTGAAGCGTATTCCTCCTTAAGAGATTTTTCGGCATTTACGTAAAGTTGTTTGGAAAATGCCAAATTGGCACCATTACACATTATAGGTTTATTTACACCTATTGCTCCAGCTCCGGATAATATCAGACTAAGAAAGTCAATTCGCTGAAATAGATTAAAATACCCATTCTCTTCTTCTATTTTAACCGGACCAACTATCATATCCGGGTTTTCCCTTTCAATAAAACCTCCCATCGAAAGAAGCCAATTCTGAGGATGAATACAATCGGCATCTGTGCAGACTATGTAATTATATTTGGATTGACTAATTCCTGTTGCAATTGCTTTCTTTTTGCCTTCCCCCTGGTTGGATACCAATCTAAAATTTGGTAATTCATTAATGAAGGTTGACAATACATTAAATGTATTATCTGTACTATGATCATCAACCAGAATCACTTCATAATAATCTACTGAATAATTCTGACTTTTAAGGCTTTCCATTAAACTACTAACGTTTTTTTCTTCATTTCGTAGAGCAACAACACAACTTAGTTTAGCAGTTGACGCATTAGGTAATGATGGAATTTGAATTTGATTCCACCCTTTATGAAAATAGGAAATAATAATAAAATAGCACACAAACACTACTAGTGATATACATAAAGCAACAACTTCAAACATCTCATCCATTTAGTACAATCTGAATTCTAAAATTTTAATCGACCCCAGGTTAGTATATAAAAAATCCCGGACCTGATGAGTCCGAGATTATAAAGATCTAAAAAAAAGTTACTTTATGGTGTACATCCAACTTTCCATTCTTTCATCCTTAAGAATTTCTTGCTGACGAGCCTCCATTTTTCTATATGACTTATCAGAATCAATACTCACCAAATACATGACTCCTTTTGGAATTATAATGGCTTTTTCGTAACCCGATTTCCTAAGTTTCTCAACCATTTTGATGGCGTTATTCTCTTCTTTAAATCCGCCTACAATGATGTAAGTTAGGTTTCTATCAATACTGACTTCCTTAGGTTCTGGCTTTTCAGTAACTTCAGGTTTTGGCTGAACCTTTACGATAGAATCCTTTTTAACAGGTATTATTGGTTCAGGTGGCATCTCATCAACTACAGGAATATTTTTTTTTGTGGGTGAAGTATTAAAAAATAATAAGTAACCCGCAAACGAAACAATTACAATAAAAACAATTAAAAGGAAAGTGATCATATCCTTTCTCTTACGATCCTCAATTGTTTTCTGAACATACCTATTTACTTCAGGTTCCTTTTTGATTACCGACTCACGAGAAGTTCTATTATTTTGTGGCTTTTCCTTTAATTCACCCTTACTACTATCAGCCTGAGAAGACGATACTATTTCTTTTTTTTCGTCATTCTCGTCAGATTGTTCTTCTTCATCGATAGTTAAAATAGATGTATCACCCTTGTTATCTATAGTTTCCAGGTCTGTTTCATCATTTTCTGATTCATCTTCTGAAGCTTGGGATATTTGAGAATTCTTATCAATATCGAGTAGATCCGAATCAGTTTTTTCCTCACTTGATTCATCCTCTACTTCTTGATCTCCCTCACTTTCCTTAACCTCATTAGATATTTCAGCTTGCTGAAACCTCAATATTCCGTTTTCATCCTTTTTAAATTCTCCCAAACCAGATATTTTATAATGTCCGGTTTCGTCTAAATCCCTTTTAAGGTTATCTACATATTCAAAAACCTCATCAGTAGCGGCAATAGTATCTACCCCTTTTTTTTCAGCAATATAGTTTACTAATAAACCATCGTTGAAACTTAAAAAGTTATTGAAAAGAATACTAACTCCATTTTCTTTTGAGATAATAAATGCCCCAAAATTCGGAATAATGACTCTATTATTTTCCTTAATTAGTTCTAGTATATATTTTTCCATTGCTTTTATATTTATAATTTAGGTTAATAAAATGGAAAAAACATATTAAAGATAAGGAGTTTTTGATAATTAGAAATTATAAAGCTATAAACTTTAAGTCACTTATTTAAGATTTACTACTATTGATCACTTTTGCGATAGATAAAAAATGACCCAAACACAGATGGACACGCTTGATTTACAATCCATAACAAACTAACTGACAACACTATAGCAACTTGATAATGATAAAAGGATGTAAATATTAGAAGGGCTATTGAATTCCTCACTCCCAGATCAGAAAAAATGAAAGATGGCACCAGAGAAATAGACAAAAAGTAGATGGGAATCATAATTACAACATTCTGGATATTAAAATCATTTCCTAACACTACCATAAAAAGAAATAGTTGTAATGAGAATATTACCACCCGCAAAAATGATAACGCGAATATGATTCTTATTCTTTTTCCAGGGATTGACTTTATCGCATCATAAATATTGAGTAAAATCTCCGACCATTTCAATTTTAAAATAAATCGTTTGATACACTTACTATTAATTAAAATCAAAAGAAACATTCCAATTATTATGGCAACTAAATAAATACTATAGTGCAATACAGAACTTACGGTTTCATTAGTATTATCTATTAAGAAAATTATTGCTGATAGCAATCCTAACATTAAAATGGCGACATTCTGTACAAAACCACCAAAATAGCTTAATGCCGCCCCTCTTGACCAATATTTTTTATCTACAAATATCAATCTCCCAATAGGCTCACCAAACTTTGAGGGTGTAAAAATACCGGAAGAATAGCCGACTAATACCATTTTAAATGAAATGAGAAAATTTACTTTGGTGATACCTTTCAGAAGACTCTTCCATTTTAAAGCTTCTATGGATAAATTGATCATAAGCAATAAGATTTGACCAATTAAACACAAAATCAACAATCCAAAACTACTAGTAATAAGTTGCTTTAATTGATATAAAAAAGGAAGTTCTGCAATTTTATAGATAATAAAACCATAAGAAGCAATTATTATAATGATTGCTAACAATAATCTTTTGCTTTTAAAAAAAGCCATTAAACTTTAGGACGGTTAATTATTGGAAGCATGACAAGAGAAATGATACCCATAATCACAATCAAGGCATTTAAAGTACTCCAAACAATCAATGCAAAAGCAGCTCCTTCGTATTGAGCAATACCATACATTTGTAAAGCTGAAATGATCATAAAGTGCCAAGGACCCATACCTCCCTGAACAGGAGCTACCATACCCAGACTACCTAAAACAAATACAGATAATCCGGCAATAGGAGAAAGTTCAGAAGTAAAAGAAAAACCAAAGAAACAGACATAAATCATTAAGAAATACATTATCCAAATAAAAAATGTATGAAATGTGAAAGTCCACTTATTCTTAATGTTTTTGATTGCCAGGAATCCTTCGGAAAATTTACTCCAAATCCCCTTAAGCTTCATATAAGGTGATGTTGTTGAAAACCACTTCTTAAATACTCTTAACACCACTAAAATTAATAGCAATGAAATATATAACCAAGGAGTTGTGAAGATACCGGAGATGCTTGATAAATCCGTATTGTTATTTAAAAAATCTGCAACTACATTAAACTGCAATAATAAAACTAAAAGCAGGCAGAATAATAACATAACAACATCAATTAGTCTTTCAACCACAACTGTTCCGATAAGTCGTGAAACAGAAATCTTTTCGTAGCGACTTAAAACTCCACAGCGCGATATCTCACCCATACGTGGAATTAACAGATTGGCAAAATAACCAAACATCACTGCGAAAAATGTATTTGTTATGTTTGTTTTTTTCTCAATAGGCTCTATGAGCATTTGCCACCTTACGGTTCTGCTAAAATGACTAAGTAATCCTAAGAACATGGATAACGCCAACCACCAATAATTAACTCCACTACTAAGCGTTTGCTTTATTTCTTGCATATCGTAATTTCGATACACATACCACATTAAAAAACCACCAATTGATAGATATATAAGGAATTTTACAGTATTTATAATGTATTTTTTCAACGTGTTTTTATTAAATGGATCTAAGTCCTTTATACTTATTAAAAGGATTTATAGATTTAAAATTTTACCTTTGCCACAGTAAAGCGAGTGCAATTTTATAAAAGATTATTTGTTTGACCAAAACCAATCTTATAATAGTACTCAATTACATTGTTTACATTATAGAATTTTATTCTACAAAACTATTATAATCAATATTTTACATCCGTTAATCACAAGCTTTTAGCATATGGATTTATTGCTACTGCTCCATGATGATTTCAGGTGGATGACTAAAGTGACCAAATCTGTATAAATAAATTGTAAAGATTAATTACAAATTGATTTTTGGATTTATTGTGGATTAAAACAAATTTTCAAGGAAATGAAAAACGTTAAAGCTAAAAAACACTTAGGTCAACACTTTTTGACTGATGAAAAAATTGCTCAAAGAATTGTTGATAGCCTCACTCATTTTGATACAAATGTATTGGAAATAGGTCCAGGGATGGGTGTTTTAACAAAATACCTGATTGAAAAAGAAGATATAAATCTTCAGGTAATAGAATTAGATCAAGAATCGGTTGTATATCTAGAAACTAATTTTCCTTCATTGCAAGGACATATTACTTCTGGAGACTTTTTGAAACTTGACTTGAATAAATTATGCGATAGTAGTTTTAGTATTATTGGAAATTTTCCATATAATATATCAAGTCAGATATTTTTTAAGGTACTGGAGTACAGAGATAAAATTCCTGAAGTAGTGGGTATGTTACAAAAAGAGGTGGCTGAAAGGCTGGCTGCTCCTCCTGGAAGTAAGACCTATGGTATTTTAAGTGTTTTTTTACAGGCATATTATAATGTGGAGTATTTATTTACGGTACCAGAACATGTATTTAATCCTCCTCCTAAAGTAAAGTCCGGAGTTATCAGAGTTTTAAGAAATGAGACAAAAGAGCTGGACTGTAATGAGAAATTGTTTTTCAGAGTAGTAAAAGCTGGTTTTAATCAAAGACGTAAAACTTTGAGTAATTCGCTAAAAGTTATCCCTTTTAACAGGGAAAACATTTCAGGTATGGAAGTCTTTTCAAAACGACCGGAACAACTTTCTGTTCAGGAGTTTGTTGACTTAACCAAATTTATTCAAGTGAACCTACTTGAATAAGTGTAAAATAAAACAAGTATTGTAACTGATTACCGATAAAAAAGCAACTATGGCAGATTTCAAATTAACCCGAGAATTTGTTGATAGCATCAAAGAAAAGATTGAACTCAAGGATGAGAAAAGGATTCTTGAGGACATATCAGAACTTCACCCTGCCGACATTGCCGATTTATATAGAGAACTCGAATTAGAAGAAGCCAAATTTCTATACCTTCTGGCTGATGACGAAACGGCAGCTGATGTCATTACTGAGCTTGAAGAAGACGAACGAAAAAGACTTCTGGATTCTCTTCCTACTGAGGTTATTGCCAAACGATACATCGACAAGATGGATTCGGATGATGCGGCCGATGTACTTGGGGAAATGAATGACGAAAGACAAATGGAAGTTCTTTCGCACATGGAAGATGTAAAATCAGCCGGACATATTGCTGACCTGTTAAGCTACAATGAAGATACTGCCGGTGGTTTAATGGGTAAAGAATTCATTAAAGTTAAAGAATCATGGGATTTAAGAACATGCATGAGAAGTATGCGCCGTCAGGGAGAAGAAATTGACGAAGTATATTACGTATATGTAGTTGATAACGATGATATATTGAAAGGTACTTTATCCTTAAAAAGACTTCTTTTAAGCTCTGATAAACTCACGGTTAAAGACATCTATAATGCCAATCTTATCTCAGTGAAAACAAATGCAATGGCTGAAGAGGTTAGTTCGATTATGGAGAAGTATGACCTGGTGGCCCTTCCTGTGGTTGATGGTATTGGAAGACTCGTAGGTAGAATTACTATTGATGATGTGGTTGATTTTATCAGAGAAGAAGCCGAAAAAGACTATCAACTGGCTTCGGGTATTACCGATGACATTGAGACTTCGGATAAGGTTTGGATGCACACACGAGCACGTATGCCCTGGTTATTAATTGGGCTATTGGGAGGAATCTTATCTTCTCGAGTTATTGGAGGCTTTGTTGGCTTAATGAGGGATCATCCTCAATTGTCATTTTTTATGACTCTAATTGCGGCTATGGGAGGAAATATAGGCATGCAATCATCTGCAATTATTGTTCAATCATTAGCTTCCGGAAATATGGGTTTAGAGACATCATGGGGAAAGTTAATTAAAGAAATTTCCATTGCATTGGTTAATGCCAGTATTTTATCTATGCTTATTTTTGGATATAATATTGTTGTTGATGCAAATATAGCATTGACATATACGGTTTCCATTGCTATGTTTTCAGTAGTCATATTTGCATCCCTATTCGGTACATTTATACCTCTTTTATTGAAAAAGATGAATATTGACCCTGCCGTTGCAACAGGACCCTTTGTTACCACTCTGAATGACATTATAGGCATGTTTCTTTATTTAACAATTGCTACTATTTGCTATACTCATTTTGTATAAAACTTATATTTGTAAGTCCAAAAAAATTACATGGAACTCAATTATTTTGCAGATATAATACTACCAGTGCCATTACCACGGCTGTTTACCTATCGGATTACTGAAGATTGGATTCAGGAAATTGAAATAGGTTCACGTGTGATAGTTCCATTTGGCAATAAAAAAATATACTCTGGTCTAGTTTATTCTATTCATGATTCAAAACCCAAAGAATATGAAACCAAAGAGATTCTTTCTGTTCTGGATAACAAACCGGTGGTAAATGAAATTCAACTCAATTTCTGGCATTGGATTGCTCAATACTATATGTGTACCTTGGGTGAGGTATACAAAGCAGCTTTACCTTCCGGCTTAAAATTAGAAAGTGAAACCAAGGTTCATTACAATAGCGATTGGGTATCTGAAGTAACTCTAAGTAAAAATGAAAACCTGATACTCGACCATCTTGCCAGTAACAAAAATTCTACTATTCAGGAACTTAATAACATTACCGGATTAAAAAACTCATTGCCTGTTATTAAATCGTTGCTGGATAGACAGGCTCTCTTTGTTAGTGAAAAACTCAAAGATGGCTTTAAACCAAAAACAAAAAAAGTAATCCTTTTAGCGCAGGAGTACCATAAAGAACAGAAAATACAAAATGCATTTACGGAACTAAGCCGTGCACATAAACAGCTGGATGTATTAATGACTTTCTTTACATTAGCAGGAGGTGCACATAAAGAGAATTATTCAAAAGCAGTTGACAAACAAACACTCATCAACAAATGTAACACCTCATCAACAACTATTAACGAGCTTATTAAAAAAGGTATATTTGTTGAAATTGAGGAAGTAGTTTCCAGAATTCACAATGGAGACCATAAACTTCAATCGCTCCATGAATTAAATAAACCACAACAAAAAGCTTTCCTCCAAATCAATGAATTATTCAAGCAAAAAGATGCTGTTCTATTGCACGGAGTTACTTCCAGTGGAAAAACAGAGATATACATTCATTTAATTAAAGATCAAATAGAGAACGGTAAGAAGGTTCTTTATCTACTTCCGGAAATTGCTTTAACTACACAGATTACATCCCGGTTAAAAATGGTTTTTGGAGGAGAACTGGGAATTTACCATTCAAAATATAGCGATGCTGAACGTGTGGAAGTCTGGAACGACTTACTTAACAACGAAAACTACAAAGTGATTATTGGTGTACGTTCATCTATTTTCCTGCCTTTTGAAAATCTCGGACTTATCATTGTTGATGAAGAACACGAGAATACTTATAAACAGTTTGATCCCGCTCCTCGTTATAATGCCAGGGATGCGGCTATTGTTTTAGCAAATCTTCACAAGGCGAAAGTTCTGTTAGGAACCGCAACACCTTCATTGGAAACCTACCGGAATACAGAAACCGGGAAATATGGTTTAGTGGAACTATTTGAACGATTTGAAGGCATTAAAATGCCACAAATGATTGTAGCCAACCTCAAAGACGAATACCGCAGAAAAAGAATGCAATCACATTTTACACCTGCATTGGTACAAGAAATCAATACAGCTTTAGATAATAATGAACAAGTAATTTTATTTCAAAACAGAAGGGGGTTTTCTCCATATCTGGAATGCAATCAATGCACCTGGGTTCCTAAATGTGATTATTGCGATGTGAGTATGACCTATCACAAACACAATAACCAGTTGGTATGTCATTACTGTGGAAACTCGCATTATCTGCCCAAAACGTGTAAAGCTTGTGACTCTCCTGCTTTGCAAACAAAAGGATTTGGAACAGAAAAAATTGAAGAAGACATTAAAATATTATTCCCTGAGGCCAAAGTAGCCAGAATGGATTTGGATACCTCCCGCACCAGAAAATCTCATGAAACACTAATCGCCAGGTTTGAACAAGGAGAAGTTGACATTCTGATTGGAACTCAAATGATTTCAAAAGGATTAGATTTTGATAAAGTGAGTGTTGTTGGCATTCTAAATGCTGATAGCATGTTGAATTATCCTGATTTCAGAGCTTACGAAAGAAGTTTTCAGTTGATGGCTCAGGTGAGTGGTCGATCGGGAAGAAAACTAAAACAAGGTAAAGTAATTCTCCAGACATCAAACCCCAACAATCCTGTAGTGTTAGATGTAATCAATAATAACTTCCTCAATCATTATAAAGCGCAGCTTGAAGAAAGAAATGCCTTTAAATATCCACCTTTTTACAGGTTAATTCATTTAACCATCAAACATAAAAACCCTAAAATAGTGAACCAGGCTTCTGATTATCTGGGTGAATATCTCAGGGGTATTTTTAGTCACCGGGTAGTTGGACCTCAGGCACCAACCATCAGTAAAATTCAGAATTGGCATCTTCAAAAGATTATGCTAAAAATTGAAGCTGGGGTATCTTTGAATAAAGTTAAATCTCTCCTTCAGGAAGCTATTAACACATTAGTTTCCCATCCGGGTTTTAAAGCCACTGTTGTTCAGGCTGATGTAGATCCTATGTAACAGTCCAACTACTACGTTGTTACTCAAAATCCAAATCCTCAAATACGCTGGTATACTGCGATTTGAATTTTTCACACGCCTTGAATTTTAACTTTATAATCCAAACACCCGACTTTATGGACAGACACTATGTAGTGATTAAAGTATACCTCTTGATTTTATTTCCAGATACTTGTTTACCATATTTACGGTTAAATCACCAGGTGTTGTTAATATTGTTTGTATTCCATTTTGCTTCAATTCTTTTACAATTAACTTTTTGTCGAAAGTAAACTTTTCAGCAATTGTTTTAATATAAATATCTTCAATACTTCTAGCATTGTTATGTGTTAATTTGGACACTTCTGTATTCTCAAAAAACACAACAACCAGCAAATGACTTTTCGCCAGGCTCTGTAAAAATGGAATTTGACGTCTGGCAGAACTCAGACTTTCAAAATTTGTGTATAACATTAATAAACTTCGGTGATGTATTTTCCGCTTTATTTGGGCATATAGCAGTTCTAAATTTTGTTCCTTAAAATCTGTTTCCTGATTATACAACACCTCCATTATTGATTGAAGATGACGACCATTACGAGCTGCAGGTATCATGGAGTGAATTTGATTACTAAATGAAAACAACCCAGCTTTATCATGCTTCAACATTGCAATATTGGATATAACCAAAGAAGTGTTAATCGCATAATCAAGGAGTGTCATCCCCTCAAAAGGCATTTGCATATTACGGCCCATATCTATCAGGCTAAAAATCTGCTGTGATTTTTCATCCTGATACTGATTAACCATTAAATGTCCTTTACGGGCTGTAGCTTTCCAATTGATTGTTCGGTAATCGTCTCCTGTTATGTAATCTCTTATTTGATCAAACTCCATTTGATGCCCAACCCTTCTAATTCTTTTAACCCCAATTTCAGTCAGCCTGTTAGAGATAGCCATTAATTCGAATTTACGCATCTCAATAAATGAAGGATATACTTTAACCATGGCATCCTGATTAAAGATATATCTCCTGGATAAAAAGGAAACAGGAGAATTGATAAGAACATTTAATCCGCCAAAGTGGTACTCTCCTCTTTTAACCGGACGAAGTTGGTATGTAAATTCTTTTTCCTGAAATGGATGAAGAGCAAATATCTCATTAAAGTCCCGAATCTGAAATTGAACGGGCAACTCATCAATAACAGTAACCTTAACCTGAAAACGAAATTCATTAGTAATAAATATCTCTACCTCATTTAAATCACCATTTGAAAACCGTTCCGGAAGTTTTCTAATTCCCTTAATTTTATAGCGACTATCCTTTGGATATAACAATAAGAAATCGACAAAAAACAACAACACAAAAAGTGAAAATGCAATTTGAGCAGCTACAAAAACAGGATTGAAATATTGCCCCAAAATCATTAACACTATCAATATTGCCAGTGCAATAAAAAAGCGATTTGTTAAGAAAATAGATTTCCAGAAATTACGCATACAATTTAGTTATCCTACATAAAATAAAATGAACGCTCCACATTCTGGTATTCATTAAAATTTTACGTGTCTTATTCAACAAGATTAATTATCGTGGAATTTCAATCGAATCAACAATTTGCTGAATCACAACATTGGTTTTAATTCCTTCCATCTCTTTTTCTGGTGTTAGCATTACCCGGTGAGTTAACACAGGTACAAGAACAAATTTCACATCCTCCGGTGTAACAAAATCTCTACCTTCTATGGCCGCATAAGCTTTGGCTGCATTTAATACAGCTAATGATGCTCTTGGACTTCCTCCTAAAAATAAGCTGGTGGACTTTCTTGTTTTTTCAATTATCTGAGCAATATATTTTATCAGGTTTGGTTCAACAATTACCTGCTTTACTATATTTTGATAGGATACGATATCATTGGCTTGTATAACTGGCATAACATCATCAAGCTCTTTTTTATCTTTACGATTCTGAGCATTTGTGATAATCCCGATTTCTTCTTCCAGTGATGGATAATCCAATTCTATTTTGAATAAAAACCGATCTAACTGGGCCTCTGGCAAACGATATGTCCCCTCATGTTCTATTGGATTCTGAGTAGCAAATACGATAAACATATCCTCCATTTTCCGACAGTTACCATCTATTGTTACCTGACGTTCCTCCATGACTTCAAAAAGTGCTGATTGAGTTTTAGCCGGTGCCCTGTTGATTTCATCAATCAATATCATGTTAGAAAAGATAGGCCCTGTTCGAAATTCAAATTCAGAAGTACCTGAATTAAAAATGGTAGTTCCTAACACATCGGAAGGCATTAAATCCGGAGTAAACTGTATTCGGGAAAAGCCAGTTGAGATAGTCTTAGATAACAATTTAGATATCATTGTTTTAGCGATACCCGGAACGCCTTCTAATAATATATGACCATTAGCCAATAAAGCAGTCAACATTAGGTCTATTGTTTTTTCCTGTCCTACAATAACCTTGGTAATTTCATTTTTTATCTGATAAACAGCCTTATTTAACTCATCAAGATTAAGCCTGTTTTCGAATGAAGTATTGTTTTCCATATGTTTACATTTTATCTGATTTTCTACATCGATGATACACAAATTCAATATTTCTGCTAAACTGCTCCAAATCCTCTTCTGTATATGGAGAAGACATTTCTAATCTGCGGGCCTGAGAGAATAGTTTCCGGATTGTTTTTAATGAAACATTACATTTCTCCGAAATTTCCTTATACAAATCATCGTTTAATGCAGATGTGTCGATGTAATATTTTGTTCTTAAAAATTCTAAGAAATCAGTAGGTCGGAGTCGTTTTTTGGGGAGCCACTGCCACCGCAACGCCTTGCCGTACTTCTTAATAAGGGAAATCTATCTCACAGTTCCCGTTGCAAGGTTTTCGACGGTTTTCTCAAGCCAGGAGACAA
>JBNKGY010000004.1:0-46274 GCA_050290065.1 Marinilabiliaceae bacterium | reverse complement strand
GGAGATTACTCCGGATCACCTTGAAACAATAATTAAGTTTTTTATAAAACATCAATTTGATATAATCTCTCTGGATCAGCTGGAAGAATATTTAAAAGGCAATAAAAAGTTTGTTGTTTTTACAATGGACGATGGCTATAAGGATAATTATCAGTATGCTTTTCCGGTATTTAAAAAATATAAGGTTCCATTCACTATATATTTGTGTACTAATTTCCCTGATAACAAAGTGTTTCTATGGTGGTATTATCTTGAGGAATTGATGCTTCACAACGACGATATTGAAATCAATGGGGCTCAATTTAGGTTGTCAGCTAATAGTAGTAATCCCTTACAAAAGGAGAATGTATTTTGTAAAATACGTGATGCTATTAATGACAAGCTGTTAAGTATTAGTGAGTTTAAAATGGTGATTGAAAAATACCATGTGAGTTTACCTGTTGAAGATTCAGAATATCTCCTAAACTGGAATGAAATTAATGAGTTAGCATCAGATTCTTTAGTAACAATTGGTGCACATACAATATCTCATCGATCTTTGAAGCAATTAAGTAAGGATGAGGTTTTTATGGAGTTAGAGGGGTCGAAAAAGGGAATTGAAAAAGAAATTGGCAAAGAAATTCGTCATTTTGCTTATCCGTTCGGGAGTAAGAAGGAGGTTTCCGAGAGAGAAATTGAGTTGGTTACTTTAGTTGGTTTTCATACTGCTCTTACTACCAACTTAGGTAATGTATTTAAAGAACATGGATCTCACTTAACTAATTTACCCCGGATAACTGTAAATTCACAAACATCATTGAGTGTGTTAAAGATACAATTATCAGGGTTTTATTCCCTGATAAACAGTGGTTTAAAGAGGATTGTGCTTTAATTTTATCATTTAGAATTTATATTTTTAATGGATAAACATGTATTCAAGTTTTTTTGAGGTATAATGATTAAGTTTTTAGATATACAAAAGATCACCGAAAGTTTTGAGCCTGAGTTATCCGATTCTGTAAACAGAGTCATTAAAAGAGGGTGGTATTTATTAGGTGAGGAAGTAGAGGCATTTGAAGAAGAATATGCTACCTATATTGGCTCACCATATTGTATTGGAACAGGAAATGGGCTAGATGCACTTCGATTAATATTCAGAGCTTATATCGAGTTAGGGTTTATGCAAGAGGGCGACGAAATTATTGTGCCTGCCAATACCTATATTGCTACCATTCTTGCCATCACGGACAATAGACTAAAGCCTGTATTGGTTGAACCTGATATCAGTACCTACAACCTAAATATTGCTGATGTTGAAAATCATATCACCTCAAAAACTAAGGCTATTTTATTGGTACATCTGTATGGAAGATCATGCTGGTCGAGTAAATTAGAAGAGCTCAGAGAGAAGTATAATTTAAAGATAATTGAAGATAATGCGCAGGCTAGTGGGGCACAGGTGTGTATAAATGAATATCAGCAAAGGAGAACAGGCTCACTTGGCGATGCTGCCGGTCATAGCTTTTATCCGGGTAAAAACCTCGGAGCCTTAGGCGATGGAGGAGCAGTAACAACAAATGATAAAGAACTGGCTACGGTGATACGTTCTATAGCTAACTACGGATCATCAAAAAAATATGTAAATGACTATAAGGGTTTAAATTCAAGGTTAGATGAAATACAGGCTGCCGTTTTGCGGGTTAAGCTAAAACGTTTAGACAGGGATAATCAAACACGGAATGAAATTGCGCGTTTCTATTTAGATAGTATAACGCAACCAGATATTATTCTGCCAACTACTAACAAAGGATGTGAGAATCCACCGGATCATATGAATCACGTTTGGCATTTATTTGTAATCAGACACACCAAGCGTGATGAATTACATCGATATATGGAAAAGAATAATATTCAAACACTGATCCATTATCCAATTCCACCACATAAGCAAAAAGCATATAAAGCTTGGAATGGTTTATCATATCCGTTAACGGAGAAAATACATCAGGAAGTCCTTAGCTTGCCAATGAGTCAGATCTTAACCATACATGAGTCAGAAAAAGTTGTTGAAATATTGAATAACTTTAAAATCCGGATGATGTAAAACCTGAGTCCGAATAAAATTTTAGCATTCAGGTTATTAATTAGTACTTGCAAGAAAACTCAAGTGGCAGATAAGAAGGCTTCATTTTTGAGGCTTTCGAAGCTAGAAAAATGTGAGTTTACTGCTGTAAATGATCATTTTGAGAGCAAGAGTAACGAAAAAAATGGAGTTTTCTTGCTGACACTAATTAAATGCAAATAATTGGATTTTTAGCACTCATCTTTATAATATTGAAAATCATTGTATGGGTTAATATTAGTGAGTTGTGGTTGAAAATTGTGCGTTAGTCACAAAAATTAATCATTTTATTATAGGCTTCGTATTAATACAAAAGGTCGGTAATTAGGAGATGTGTTATTGCTGGGTTTAAAATCGTATTGAAGGAGAATTAGTAAATATTTTAAGTGCGCTGGATTAAGTTGATACATAACATAATGGTTGAAAGTAAAATAGTTAATGATGAAAAATAATAATAATAATAGGCCAAGGGTTGCAGTGATCGGATTAAAAGGATTGCCTGCATTTGGAGGAGCTGCTACGGTGGGTGAAAATCTATTATATCAATTGCATGAAGATTTTAAATTTACCGTTTTGTCTGTTGATTCTCATGCCAGTGAAGATTTTAAATTGGGTGATGTTAAGCAAAAGATTTTTCGGAAATTTCCGATTGAGAAATTGAATGTGTTTTTCTATTATTTGAGATCCTGTTTATACGTTTTATTTAGAAGTAATTTCGATGTGATTCACCTTCATCATACCGATGGGGCATTTATTTTGCCTTTATTGAGATTGAAATATAAGGTGATACTTACCTCGCATGCCCGACCTCAATTTTTGGATAAATGGCCTTTAATCGTTAAATGGTTTTTTTCAATAAATGAGTATATAGCCATTAAAATGGCCACCGTGTTTACATGTGTCTCCAAGCCTTTACGATCTTCATATAAAGAAAAATATACCAGAGAAATATTATATATACCCAATGGCGTTGATGCTACCTTAGAATCAAGGGTGAAAACAATAGTTACAGATGAGCCTTATTTAATGTTTGCAGCTGGCCGAATCATTCCTTCTAAAGGGCTTCATTTTTTATTATCGGCCTTAACTAATATTGGATATAAAGGAAAATTAAAAGTGGCAGGTAACCTTGATCATTTGCCTTCATATAAGAAAAAGGTGCTTGAACAAGCAAAGGGACTAGATGTTGAATTTTGTGGATTAATTAAAAAAAGGGAAGAATTACTTACCCTGGTCAGGAGCTCTGAATTATTTGTTTTTCCATCGGTCACGGAAGCTATGTCAATCATGTTGATGGAAGCCGCATTAGTAAAAAAGTCAGTATTATGTAGTGATATTCCTGCAAATACAGCTGTTTTTACAGATGAAGAGGTTGAATATTTTGAATCTGCTAATATTAGTGATTTGGAAAATAAATTACAAGATTACTTTAAGAATCCTGATCCTATACAAAGCAAGGCAGTAAAAGCCTATGAAAGATTAAAGCGTAATTATGCATGGAATAGTATTGCAGAAGAATATAAAGTAGTGTATGATCAAATAGTTAGTGAGGAAAGTATTAGTGAGGATTTGGTTCCAGAGAAACTTTCCGAAAGACCTGCCTTTGAATATGCATACAGAGCGAAAAAATAAATCCTCAAACTCAGATTGGTAACCTGAGTTTGAGGAGATTTTTCAGTTTTGAAAAGAAATGTTTATTGAACCTTCTGGTTAATGAATTTTTTATCGTAATCTGGATTGTTTTTCATTATTTTAATACTCTCAGGATAGTTTTCGACAAACCATTCCAAAAAGCCTGTTACATCTATCTTCTCAGATAACATGTGGTTCATAGCTACTTTCGATTTTTCTTCCAGTTTCTCATCTTTAATCAATTCAACTGCTTTTTCAATGGCTCCTTCCGCCGTTCTGAAATTATGAACTAACCCATACTTCTCTTGTTCGGTACAATATCCAACTTCAAGACTATTAATATAGATGCCCGGAGTTCCTAAACAAGCTGCTTCCGATGCCATTGTTGAACCTTCACCAATAAATAAGGAGGCATATTGTAGCACATGGTGGACCAGCTCCGGAGGAGTCTTCAATCTGTATTCTTCAAGCTCTTCAGGTAAATGACCTTCTGATGAAATAAAAACTTTCGAATACTTCGATATTTCTTTTACCAGTTCAACTTTTCCTTGCAAAGAAAGACCACCTTGTCCGATATCATGTGATGCATCCCATGATACAAATCTGATAAATACATATTTTTCATCTTTTTTTACATTTAATTTATCCAGAATTGTAATGTCAGGAGTAAACCTGTTCGGGTGTAGGTAAGCTAGTTCATGGTACCCTTTGTAATAAATCTGTTTTTTTCCAAAATCTTTATGGAAGCATACCGGAGTTAAACATGTTTTAGTAAAAGGAACATACATTAAATGATGAAATTTAGCATGTTCAGTATCGTCTAATGCTATATGAGGTTTTCTTAGTAAAAAAGAGACTTGCGCGGCGTACATCCCACCCATGGTTAGATATAAATCCGGTTTAAACTTTAGAGATACTTTTAATAGCTCCCAATCAAATTTTATAAAACCCCAAAGTTTTCCCCTTAGACTTTTACGATGGTTACCAAAGGATTTGTATTTTAAATTTGCGCTTTCCAGGAGCTCAATGGTAACCTCCTTTTTTCGGGTGGTGAAAAAAATCTCATGCCCTTTTTTCTCCATCTCCCAGGCAAAGTGCTTGAAAAGGTGAATGTGGGCAGGGTGATTGATATCTATAAGAATTTTCATGTGTCTGTAGTTTTTCTTTTCAAATAATTAGGGTATGCCTTTATGATGAAAATTTTCTAAAAAAAGGTAATATGAAAAATCTAAATGCTGCTATATTTAGATTGGCTTCCTGTAAATCTCTTTCCCATTTATAAGGGTTATTATTTTTTAAATTATTTTTGATTCCAATGAGAGCCTTTATTTTCGCTTTATGATTTTTAATAATTTTATTTTCGTCATTAATATTCGCTCTGGATCCAAAAGGATATGAAAATGATTTTACATCAACACCAAATCGTTTCTCCAAATTAGTTATTGAACCAACAATTTCTTGCTCCAAAAGTTTATAGTCTACAAATTCACTATATGGATGTGTTATTCCATGTGCTCCTATTTCAAATCCCTGTTCAATAAGTTCTTTGATTTGATCGGTAGTCATGTAAGGTTGATGTTTCTCTAAAAAAACAGAAATAGGTTCCATATTACAATGATTCCAAAAAAGATCTGTCAATTCTTCCTTATTTTCCATGTTGAACTCTCTTTTTGACCATGACATAACATCATCATTATTTAAAGGAGTTGATAAATTATTTTGTTTTGTAAAAGAGCACATCAGATTAAATGTTGTTGTTTTCCCAAGCTTATTTTGAATATATATTAATTTATTTCGCCACATTAAATGTTTATTGTCAACACATTTATCAATCAAAAATAAAGTGGCCGGAATGTTGTGTTCTTTTAAATAAGGAGCTATATGAGTGTAATTCTCTTTAAAACCATCATCTGTTGTAATGGTTAGATATCCATTTAATGATTCTCCTTTTTCTTCCTTTTTAATGGCCTCACCAACCGTAATAAAGGTATAGTGTTTTTTAAAGTATTTAATTTGAGATTTAAAATCTTCGAAACGAATCCCTTTGTCCTTAAAATAATAGTCCGGAATTTGATCAGAAACCATATGGTAGTAGATCATACGGTAACTGTTTCCTCCAATAAATTGAAAAGCACTCTTAATAAATGCAGACTTTTGCACAATAGCTCCAATTATATTTACAATACTTTTCATGCGGTAGTGATTTTTATTCTCTGGTATTCTTTTAAGTTGTAATAATTAACGTTTTAATATTGCTAACATGTGTTATTTATAAACGGGTTTCTTAAGAATTACATCCAAAGATCGTTTATATACTTCTGTTAAATCATTATCTGTGATATTGTAATACTCAATAGTCTTACTCTCCCTTCTATATATTTTCATCTTGCGATCTCGTTCAAAACACCTGAGTTTAATATCATCCGCAATGGTCCAGTCTATATTCCGAACGTATTTAAAGGAACGTTGCTGAACAACTCCTTTGGGTAATTCATTGGATTGAATGTGATAAAGAAAGTTTTTGTAGAGTTCTGTTGCTCCTTGAATACCTTTCATAAATAATGTAGATGCAGTATCAGACTCTTCTATGGAAGGTAGATAATGAGCTAAGATGCCACCTCCATCAATTCTTTCAGTAATATACATTAATGTTCCTCCGGCAAAATTCGGACGATAGTCTTTAACGGCATGAAAAACTGTTTTGTTTCCGTTGTAAAAAGGTGATATGCCGCTATGAAAATTTAGACTACAAATTTTTGCCGCATTGATAAACTCTTTTTTAGCAATATCTCCTCCTAAAAAGCAGATTACATCGATATCATTATTTTTAATTAATTCAACTCCTTCAGAAGAATTAACCGTTGGGATGCTTTTTATTTTCTCTTTCGGAATAGCATTAAACTCATTTTCTTTATGACAGAAAAAAGTTTTTTCATCTTTCTTTAGCTGTTGAGCCATGCTTTTTGAAGATATTTTGTTGTAAGCAAGGCTAAATAATTTCAATAGAAACCATATAAAGCCATACATAAAGAAGTGTTTATTCTTTAATGTTTTATAAATGCTTTCATTTTTCGTTCCACTAGGCTGAATAATAAGTTCCACATCAAAATGCTTATACAATTCACTAATGAAGTATTTGTGATGAAGATCGTTATTTGTAACTATGGCCAGCTTCATATCTGCAGTTTAAAATTGGATATCCGTAATAAATTCTAAAAATTACTCTTCGTATTTTAATAACATGGCACTTAGTGCATTAAAAATTTGTGATTGAGGCCAACGGTGAAATGGCATTTTGTGTCTGGTATTTAAACTAGTAACTCTGGTTACAAAATGGCCATCACGTAATTGATGTTTTCTGATTAAAAAACTTGCTAGTTTTTCAGCCAGTTCAAAACTACCCTCAATCTCATCTTTTAGCATTACTCCAACCTTAATGCCTTCGGCAAAATCATACATTTCATATTTCCTCAGTTTATTATGCTTTTGAATGGAGAAATGTTTTGGGGTGAAATTACTATTAATCAGATTTTTTCTGTAATAGTCATATCCTTTATGAACGGCTTCTAATATATCTTTTCTGTTCGTGTGCTTATAACATTTATATAAAGCCTTTAACACAAAGCAGGTATGAAAATTATCCACAAACCGATCCCTATTACCTACTGGTTCGTAAAACCATTTGCCATCGTCCTCTTGGTAAGAAAGGATAAATTCAATACAGGTATCAGCAACTTCTTTATACTTTTCATTTTTAAATAGGCTGTAGGCATCTAATAACAAAGCAGCCAGGTATCCATTTGAATTGATAACCAATCTGCTATCGATAGTGCTATAGCTGTAACAGTGCGTTCCGTTTGGTAGATCAAGTTTTTTTAAATCGTTGCTGGCAAAGTCGGCGATAGAGCGTAATATGTCTAAAGTATCCTGATTTTTAGTTATTTCATAATACTTTTTAAAAGCCCAAAAACAATAAGGTGTAACTGTTAATACCGGGGTTTTAGGAGGCCAATATCCATCAGTAGTTTGCCAACCATATGTATAACCCCAACACATTCCGGAATAGCCAGGAACTGCTGTATCTTTTAATACTTGTAAAAAATGCTCAGCCCTTTGCAGATATTTTTTTTCGTTGGTTTTTTGATGCAAACTTAAATAGCCTAAAGCATATTGCGCATCACCAATAGCTTCACGATGAGGTTTGGCATATAGTTTCCTGAGTGAAGGAAAAAAGGTATCCTGAATTAAGGTGAGCAGGGCTAAGGGCGCTCCTATTATTTTATTTTTATAATAAATCTTACGAACCATGTTGCCTACCTTGGAACTATTAAAATCATTCAGATCATACGATAGCTCACCATAGTTATCGAGCCAATCGGAGAATTGAGAAAGGGATTGCTTAAGTTCTGTGCTTGTAAACTCCTTCATATGCAGACATATTTATATTTTGTTGTTTTTTATTTTTTGCCAGTAGGCCTTAATAATTCGATGATGTAATTTTCCCTTTAATTTATACACATATTCATAATCACTATCCCCCATGGTTACAAAAATACCTTGCTGTTTAAAATACGGATAGCTTTCTCCATATTTTGAAGCTGTTATAATAGAAGTAGGCTTTTCAAAGTTGAAGAAACCATTCTTCTTAAAACCTTCGGTAAACTCCCTTAATGAGGAGCCCGAAATAATTCCTTTTGCACCTGTTTGTGATAAAATAGCTTTACAAGCTTCAATGATACTGTTAAATGAATTTTTGTCATTTTTTTGGAGTCTCATATCAACTAATACAATAAATGAATGACCTTTCCATTTTAGAATCTTAATCACAAAATACACCGGAGTATTTTTATTATCGTTATAGTAAAAGTAAAAGTGTTTATAGGTGCCAAAGAACCTCCATTTTAGAAAATCGTAGTCTCTGGAAAATTCAATAATTTCATGATTCCAATTTTCCTTTTCAATATGTGGAGCTTCTTTTTGTAGCGTAAAAATATTATCTGAAGTATTTACTTGTTGAGGAATTGGTTTAACCTTGGATTTTGATTTTAGAAACAGACTTAAAAAGCCCCAAAGTGATGGGATGTATATATACCTTTTAAATTCATCTAAAATATGAAAATCATTTTTTTTTAGTATACTAAGGGAAGACGGTGTAACACCCAGTATAAATTGGTTTGTTACTTTTTTAAATTCTAGTACAAGCCTTTTACCTATACCAGTTCCTCTACAACTTTTATCTACAATTAAATCCGTACCCCATGCCCCAAACTGTTTGGTACCTTTATGCATAAAGGTCATGGGTAAAAACATACTCTGACCTACAATTTTATTGTCGGTGTTTTTAACCATTACAATATAATTAGTACCCTTAAGCTTAGCCGGGTTCGTCACGAATCGGTGATTGAAGAATTCTTCTTCGTTTGAATGATTAAAGTTATTTTTGTTAAAATTTATTAATTCAGGCAGATCCACAGAATTAAAATTTTCAATCGTTGTTTTGTTCATCAGTTAGGATTTAAATAAATTCTTAAAATGAAAATCTGTTTCTGATAATTCAAGCATAGACAATAAATTATGATGCCAGGGCGTATATCTCTTGATATGAAAAGCATTATCTCTATAAATATTAAAGGGCAATAGGTTTTTCCCTCTTAGTGTGGTAATGCCTGCCTTTAAGCCAATTTTTTTAAGTTCTGGAATAAGCTCCGACCTAATGTTTCCATTGGGATAGGCTATTGTTGTTGGTTTTTTACCAATGAGGTTAGTTAGTATTTCCTGGTTGATTTCAATATCTTCAATGATTTCTTCCTTTGAATAGTTTGTTAAGATGAGGTGTTTATGGGTATGATTTCCAATGCATACAAAAGGATTCTTTGAAAATTCAATTAATTCCCCTACAGTAAAAGGCCTGTCGGTATGATCTACTGGTTCTAATGATTTTTCACCAAATTTTTGAGTTAATAACGCAACTATTTGTTCATGTTTTAGATTTTTGAGCTCTTTTTTTTCTTCTCTGATCTCAAATATGGATGCACCTTCTTTTGTACGTTCACGATAATATACATCCCACCAAAAACTTTTTTGCTCACAAATCTGAAAGGTGCTACAATAAAATGTAGCTGGTACTTTATACTTTTCTAATAATTCAACAGCCCTTAAATTGTTGTAGTAGCCATCATCAAAAGTTAAAAAACAATATTTTTCATTTGAATCAAAGTTCCCTGTAGCCAATTCATCCTGAGTCAGGAATATGTAACCTTTATTCAAATAAAAGCTTATTATTTTGTCTAAATCCTCAATAGTAATAGATTGTTGAGGGTCTGCATTAGATTTTTTAATCTCCTCACTATCCTTAAATAAGCAATGAACAAGTATGCTTATTAAGCTATTTTTTACTGGAAATATTTTTTTATGAGCCAGGGCTAATTGATTGTCAATATTAGATATTACTCCCATGTATAAAGCTGTTTATGTATGTGATAAGATTTTGTGTGTGATTTAGTTAAGATTTTGGTTTGGTATTCAGTGTTGTTTTTTACCTACATATTTAATGGCTTGCACAAATCCATTGATCATTTTTTCAAAAGAAGCCTCGCCATGTGTTGTGGTATTTTTCGCATTTTCGCTAAATTGTTTATATTTTTCGGCATCTTCTAAAATGTCCATTGCTTTATCAGCCATATCCTGAGCATCAGCCTTGTTAAATATGTATCCGTTTTCACCTGGTTTAAGGAAATAGGCTTCCGGTGAATGATTTACGTTTTCAATTAAAATGGGTAAGCTATGGTGAAATGCATGGTTTATAGCTAGTCCAACACCGCCCGGCATTACGAACAAATCAGCCATTTTGTAAATTTCATTAATTTTTACCGGATCAAAAACAGGCCCAAAGAATTTACATCTGGGATGGTCGTTCAATTTTTGCTGCTGCTCTTCTGTTACGCCCGTTCCCACTACTGCCAGATGAATATTCTCATCTTTTATCAATTTAAAACCTTCAAAAAGCAAATCAACCTTTCGATGGTGAGTACTTAACCGACCCACACATAGAATTACTTTTTTACCTTCAAAACCTAATTCTGCTTTGAGCTGTTCCTTGGTTTTTTCAATTTTCGGAAAATCAGCATAGTTTAGAGCATTATTTGCAATAAACATTTTTTTATGTGGAGTTACCACATATTTAACCTCGTTAGGGGTATAAATAATCTGTGCACTAGCCAATCGCTGCCTTAAAAAATAGAGTTGTTTTTTAACGTCCTTATCTCTTTTTTGCATATTGATTCCGTGCGACCAGAGGATAGTTTTAATTCCTTTGGTTTTACAATAAATCATAAACGGAAATAAAAATTTATACTTAAGCCATATAAACTGTATTATAATACTGGGATTATATTTTTTTAGCTGAGCAACGCAGTTCTTAAAAGAATACTTTACTCCAATAAAGAAATCTTTGTCGTGATCTATCGTATTGTTCTTAGTATCATAAACTACAATTAAATTATAACCCATTTCAGCAAATACTTTTCTGAAATGTTTATATATGGATTGCCTGTAATGCAATGTATCCTGGTCAAATAGAATTAAATTTTTCATGGGTTCAATTTATTTTCATTTGTTGCATGCAGTTCACAAGTAATTCAATTGGTCATAAGAAAGTTGAATCTTTTGCTCGCAGTATGCGTTTGATTTCATTTTTTATTATCACATTCCTTTTGCATATTTCCCGAATCGTTTCAGATTATTTGAAATATTGATGTCCCGCCATCCTATCTTCATAATAAAATTTAATCATAATTGATTTATCTGTTGTGTAATAAAACAAAATGATATTCAATATGAATAAAAAAAATCGTGTTAATAAGGGCTCTTTTGACCAGTGTTTTAAAAATATTGATGAAGCGTTAAACTAGTTTTTTATTAAACAAAAATGCTTTTAATGTAGACATGAAGAAAATAACCATTGTAATAGGCCATAATACCTTTTTCCCATGCCTGTAAAATAGTTTAGCTTTATGCGGAATAAATACCCTTGAGTAGATATTGAAGTAACTTTTTATAAATTTTTTCCAGCTGGTTTTCATGTATGATGTAGCTCCGGCTGTTTCTTCAATATAACTTAAAAGCTTTGCATCCCAAGATATGTAAATTTTATATCCGGCTTTACCGGCTCTTAAACAAAAATCAGTATCTGAGTGGTATTGTACAAAATATTCATCGAAATAGTTCACCTCCTTTAATACAGAATTTGGTATTAACATTCCTCTACCAGGTAATATAACTGAAGGATGAATTCCTTTTAGTTCTTCATCATCAATTATTTTAAAATTAGGATGATATTTAATATGTTTTTGTCTCCAGCTAATATATTTTTTTTCTCCGCTAAATAGTATTTTGTGAGGTTTGTTCTCGGTTAAAGCGACACATCCGATGATGCTGTTGGGTTCCACTTTGCTAATGGAAGAGGTCATTTCTTTAAGGTAATTTTCACCCAGAATTATATCATCATTTAATGTTAGAATATAATCAGGATTAAATTTTTGTGCATATTTAAAGCCTTCATTCATACTCTTGGTATAGAACCAATTTCCATTACCCATTACAATGTGAACCATGTCAAATTCTTTCTTAATCATTTCAATGGAACCATCCGTTGATCCGTCAATTACAACTATAATTTCAGTTTGTATTTGGTTTAAATGATTGCTTTGGTCTACTAATTGTGAAATGGTTTCACGTAGTAAATTTTTTCGGTTATATGATGGTAAAACAATTCCTAGAACCATAATTATGTAGTTTTTCTTTTTCCAGAACGTAACGATAATTATTAATCGTATGGCTCAAAATTTCATCTTTATTGTGTCTTATTCTGGCTTGTTTTTTCCCTTCTTTGGCCACATCAATCACTTTATTTTCATTCTCAATCAAATTGGCAATAAGTCCTGCAAGCATTGTATAATCACCTTCTTGTATCATCCATCCGCTTTCATTTTCCTTAATAAAACTAGCAACACCTCCAACCTGGGTCGCAATAACAGGTACACCGCACACCATGGCCTCACATACACTATTGGGTGAGTTTTCTATATAAGAAGCATGAATAAAGAAATTAGTATTACATAGCAGATCGGCAATTTCCCCACTATTTTTTTTGCCTAAAAATTCGATATTTAAAAGCTCAGGTTTAATGCCTACTTTTTTTGTTACAATTTTTACATAGTCTGATTTTTGATTTATCCCTACAATCTTCCAATTAAATTTTATTCCATTTTTTTTGAGTAACGAAGAGGTTTTGTATACCACATCCAAACCCTTATAAAAGTCTTCATTCATTATCGATAGTAACTGGATTTTCTGATTTTTCGGATAGATCCAGTTAACGCTCCAGTAATCATCTTTTATTACTCTGTTACATTGCATATAGTGAGCCTTGGGAGCTAATGTTTTCGCAATATTTTTATCCCAATGTGTTCTGCCTGTAATATATTTTGCCGTGCTCAATATCTTCTTTTCTCTTTCGCCCCTTTTTACCTTTATTTTAAAATCATGATAATGCGTTTTAATATTTATCATGGCAAAAAGACTGGAGTATATAAAAGATTCAAATTTTGAGATACTTGAATACCACTTTAATACAATAGATGACAGAATTCCTTGCAAATCAAGGATTACCGGTTTATCAATTTTATTAATAATTTCCCCAAAGCTATTTTCTGTACCGTAAATATGGATTAAATCCGGATTGTAGTCTTTAACTACATCCAGATGTTTTTGTATTATGTCGTCTCCCTCCAGCTTTCCTAATAAACGATTTTTCCAACGGGAGAGCTTGCTGTCCGGGAAGGGGATTTTATATATTACTCTATTTTCATATTCTAACTTCTGAATAGATGAAATAGAATTATCAGGAAAAGCGATTGCCAGTTCAAATTCTGTATAATCTCTAAGTGCATATTCCAATGCAGCTACCCAACCTCTTCCTGAGTTTCTTTTTAATTCATCTTTATTTTCAATATCAAAAGAAACAACATGGTTAGTGAACCATAGTATTTTAGCTTTCATTCATTTGAATTTTTTTATTGTTGCATGGAACTCTCCATATTCGATTTATCATATTTGTGAAAATTATTAACCTGACTTCGGTTAAAATTTTAGGCATTTCGTTTTTTATGCAACGCATTAGAGATTCCGCTTATAAGCAGGAATCTTCTTCCTCCACAATATTCAAAATACCCACTTTACTAAAATGTGGAAAACTTTATGATTGGTCATAGAACTCTCAAAATGCTCGTTTCCTGATTTTCATTTGAACCGCATTATTTTTATGTGGTTTGACTATTTTCTATAATACCTTATAAAACAATGTTTAATGAGGTAAATCCAAAATTTTATATCGAACTCAGGTAATTATACCAATATCCTAATGATATTAGCTTTGTAATTTCATTCTATTCAATTTATACTGCGTTACAAAATATCGTTGTAACTAAGGATATGCCTCTATTTAGCGTTACTATCTCTAAAATTATTTAACCCGGTTTATGCATTAAAACTTCGTTATGAGCATTTAAAATGCAATAAAACAGGGACTTGCTGAAATGAATCATAGCATCGCTATGGTGAATTGAAGCAAGTTAGTGAAACACCTTGTTTTAAAGCACTTTATATGTGTAATAGATTTCTTAATGCATATTGTGGGTTTAACGCCAATCTCATAGTAAAATTGGTATAATAGATTTTCTAATGCATATTTCGGGTTTAACAGGTATGGTGTTTAAATCTTATTGATTTGCCTACTAACAAATTTTGTATTTTTTTATTGATTATTGAATCAAATAATGCCGTAGGCAGGGTATTTTTTGACCAACATTCTAATTTCCTAAATAAAGAGAATTATTGGCTAATTTGTTGGAAGAAGGTTGAAAGTCTATCAGGTGTAAAAAGGTCAAGGAATAGAAAAATGGGAATAGAAAAATCCTTTGAGAAAAGCCTATCAAAAAGATGGTGAATAAAAATATTTGTGTTATTAAACGGTAATTGGAATATTTATAATGCCATTTTACGTATTTGATTATGGAAAAGTAGTAGGAAATAAAATAAAAAAGAAAGATGATAATACCATATGACGATAACAAGCCCGTAATTCCATTATTCCGGTGTGCTGTTACCCCAAGTTTTCTACTCATTTTCTCTTTGATCTTTTCAGTTCTGCCCAATCCAAAAATGGGGCTCATTTGAAATACTTTAAAATCTGCCTTAGCACTACCAAACCTACTTTTCGTTGTAGTATCAGAATTGGCAATATTTTGTTGGATTTTTTCTTGCATAAATGGTAAAGAAAAGAATCCATATATCGAAACTGATCCTGCTAAAACAATATATACAATTTTATATTTTATATCCTTTCTGGTTAGGTAATAGGCCATAATAAAAAAGAATAATGCCAGATATGCAGCGGTAGAAACAGTAGTGAATATTGAAACTAAAAGAACAAGATTAATACGATTAAAAATATTTTTATTCCTAACCATATTAAACAAAAGTGCAATGTTTAAATAGACTCCAAATGCTCCTGATTCCCAAAATGGACCTACATTTCTAAACCAGGCAACGTGTTCATAATTGTAATTGTACACAATGATATTGGGCGAGTAGGCGTAATTCATGTGGCTTGGAAGCGAGAATATAGGTTGAAAATACACCGCAATATTTTTTATTATAAACTTTGTTATTTCACTTTGAAAGGTCAGTAAGTAAAAAAACAAGCTAATAATGGCTGTATAGTATAAAATATTAATGTAAATATTGATAAAGTTTTTATTCGTAATTTTTATCACAAAATAGGCAAATCCCAAACGTGCGATTGTTCCAATTGCAGATACTGGGCTATAGGAGTTGAAATAGGTCATTTGAAGCATTTCAATCGCCAGAAATAGTAGCATTATGAGAAAGAAGGCAGGATCCATCTTAATCTTTCGCATAAAGAATATAACCGCACCAAGTAAAAATCCAATAACAATATGTTCATCGTTTCTATAAAAAAACATAATCCCACTTGTGGCTATCAACAGATATACCAATAGGTAGTCGAAAAATTGATTTGTGAAAAGTTTACTTACATTATTCTTCATATAACTAAAGAGGGATTCGTATCATTGAACGTGATAAAACTATTTTTGAGTTTTTAATCTTAGAGATTTTCTGTTCTTAATTTTTGTACCTCCATAATAGTTTTTATAAGATTTGTAGGAGTAAAAATCAGAATTTGATCTAGCATACTTATAGTCATTAAGTATGGTTGTAATTTTACCCGGAAATCTTTTTATAGCATCGGATATGGCTTGTTCAAAACCATGAATGCTGGTGAAATTTTGCCTGACAACAAAAATTGCTATGTCTGAAAGTTTAAGTAAATGATTAACATCAGATACAATTCCAATTGGAGGTGTATCTATTACTATATAATCGTAACGATCTCTTAATTGATTGTATAATTTGTTTGTTTCTTCAGAAATGACCAGTTCATTAGGATTTGGAGGAAGATTTCCACAGAATACAAAATCAAGTTTTTTATAGTCAGAACGATTGATGATGGTTTCAATATTTTTCTGTCTGGTTAAAAATTCTGTTACTCCGGGAAGTGTTTGGTCATAACTTAGTTTTTTATGAATGGTAGGTCTTCTTAAATCAAAATCAACTAATGCCACTTTCTTGTTCGAGCTTGCTAATGCGTATGCCAGGTTGGTAGCAAAAAAAGATTTCCCTTCTCCGGTATAGGAGCTGGTTACAAGAAAAACCTGACGATGACTATTGGGGTTTAGAAGATCAAGATTTGAGCATACAGATCTGACTGATTCAGCCACAATGGATCCCGGATAATCTTTAATTATAAGATCTGAACTACTATCTGGTTTATGAAAAACACCTCCTGCGAAAAATACATTTTTAATCCTCTTAAGTTCCGATTTGTTCATTATTTTGGTGTTGAACAAAGTATTTGCCAATACCGGGATAGAAGGGAATAATAATGATAACAGTATAGCAACTAAATAAATAAAGTTGGTTTTTGGTTCGGCAACTCCAATTATGGTTGCAGGCTCAATAATTTCATTATCAGGCAAAGAAGATGCTCTGGCAATCTCAGATTCTGCCCTTCTCTGTAAAAGGAAGGTATATATTTCATTGTCTACATTGTACTTTCTTTCCAGTCCGCTTAATTTACGACTTGTGCCGGGAAGTTTTTGAATTTCACTGCGAAGTGAATTAATGCGACTATTTAGGTTGTTTAATGTTAATTCCGATGAGTTACTAATGTTTCTAATGTTCTCGTTGATGCTTTTATTTAAGTTTTCTGCTCTAATGGTTAAGGTTTGATATCTTGGACTTCGTTGTTGTTTTTTTTCTTTAAGTGTATTCAGCTCTGAATTACAGGCTAAAAGTTCCTGAATAAGACTAGTTAATAGAGGATTGTCGAAACCCATTGTTGCTGGCACAATCAGATCTGATGTTTTTCTTGAATTATTTTTAAAATATTCCCCTAAATAATTGTAGTACTCAATTTGGCCTTCAAGTGTTGCCCTGTCGTTTAATAATGTTTGAAGTTGATCCTGGGCTGTTCGACTTTTAGTTTCAAGGTCAACAATCTGATGTGTGATTCTGAAATTCTGGAGTTTTGATTCCGTTATATTTAAAGAATCTTTAATGTTTCCTATTTGCCTGTCGATATAATTTATTGTTTGCAATGCTGCATGATTTTTCTTTTCCAGGTTTGATTTCATGTATTCATTTGTTAAACCTTTAATTAAATCCATGGCCAGGCGGGCACTTGAATGTATGATTTCAATATTGATAACTGATGATTCTATGTCGTAAGGAGTAATTGTAAGCTCAGTTTTTATTTGAGATGACAGCTGAGCAAGACCATTAAGATTAAAAGCAAAATCTTTTTCTTTTATATTGGGTTCAAATTTATCTTCTTCAAAAAGAATAATAAAGCTATAATTATCACCTTCCATAATTTGCCCCACTTCTCCAATGGTATCAATACTTATTTCTGCTGCCTTTCCAATGGTTTTATCAATAGAGTAATCATAAATGTTTACATCTGAGTTTTCTGTTTGTATCCAAAAAGTATTTTCATCAATAAATTTTAATTTGATTTGAGTATCAATTATTTGTGGGTGTTGTTCATTGATTACAACTTTAAAGGGTGAAAAACCATAGATATTACCGTAATTGATGAATTGTTTCTCGTAATAAGATACTTTCCAGTCAATGTTTTTAATGGCTTTGCGAATTAAAGGAGTTGAACCCAATGTTAATAATTCATTTGAAAGTGTAGTTCCTCTACCAAAATAATTCAAGCTGTTAGTAGATAGAAAATCACTGTTATCCCTACTGTTTTCACTTTTAATGTGCATCAAAATAGTGGAAAGTACCTTGTATTTTTTAACTGCAGTGTTATTATAAAAATATGCTAAAGCAATAAATATAGCAAGTGAAATAGTATAGATATACCACCTCTTTTTCGCTTCTTTTAATATATCAATTAAGTCGACTGAGTTATCAATTAATTGCTCTTCTGGGCTTATACTCATATCAATATTTTTAAATTTGTTTTAAACAGCCTCAATGGCTACTAAAAATCTTTCAATATTTTTCTTTAGGTCAAATTCCTCATTGGCAAATTCGTAGGCTTTACTGCATATTTCATCTGCTTCTTTACCATCGATGTGATCTTGTACTGTTTCAACGAAATTGGTGAAGTTTCCTTCGGAACAGTGAGCGATACCCTTTTGTTTAATCAATTTGTCGGGGTCAAATGAGTAACTAATTACAAGTAATTTATAAAACCAGGCTTGAATGAATGAATTTGGAAAACCCTCAGAAGAACTGGTGTTTATTAAAATTTTACTTTTATTTAACCATTTAAGCACCTCCTCAAAAGCCAACGAGCCAGTGGCCTTAAAATTTGGGTGTTTGATTTGATCAATGATATGTTCATATCCTGAATAATTTCCTATCAATACTACCTGCCAGTTACCCAAATCTAATTTCTCAATTAAATCTTTTAAAAGTTGAGGTTGCTTTTGAGGTCTTATATTTGAAACCCATAATATAATGTTCTCTTTGGGCGTATGATTCAAATTGGATGGAATAAAACTGTTTCTGATCAGAGTTGATTCAATTCCAAATTTTTCTAATATTAACTTTTTTTGAAAATTAGTCTGGGAGAGTGTGTATTTTGCACTAAATACATATTTATTAGTTATTTTATCCGCTAATTTGGAATCCAATAAGCGTATATATGTAATTAAATTCTTTTTTGGAACGGATATATATTTTGAAGCCAGCTTCTTGTTAATGATATCGGAGTCATTTGCCAAGGCAAATATCATTTGCTTTGAAAATAATTTGCAGTATAAACCACAAGTCCCTCTTAAAAGTATGGCATCAGTTCTATTATAATAATAAGTTGATTGGCTGGAAATTAATTTTAAAAATATTCTGAAGAATGTAATGAGATTAAATTTTGAACGTTTGAATGTTTTAAATGATATTTGCTCATTAAAGAAGTTCTTATTTACCAGCGTTATTGATTTATCTTTCTTTTCAGATATCACTTCTACTTTCCAGCCTCTTGCTATAAGCTCTTCTGATAAATAATAACATTGAAGCTCAGCACCACCTGTTCCTCTTGAAGTAGCCCAATTAGGAATCACAAAACAGATGGTTTTATTTTTAAAATCTTTGTGACTGTTATCAATTGACATAGTTAAAGATTAATAGAGCGGTTGTTATTGTTGATAGCACTAATGAGTAGGTTGAAGTCGCTTCTCTAAATCGAGTAGAATAAGTAGGTGAAATATAAACGATGTCATTAGGCTGTAGGTAATAATAATCAGAAAGTAACAAGTCTTCCTTTTTAAGATTGATTACTTCTTTAACTAAACCATATGGATAATTTCTAAGTACAATTACTTTTTTTCTATTTCCTGCAGATGTTAGGTCTCCTGCCATACCAATAGCCTGAAAAATATTAATCTGATCTTTTGTGTAAGAAATTCGACCTGGATTATTTACTTCTCCGAGTACCGTGATGCTTTTATTAATAAATCGGACTGAAACACTTGGTGAATTTAGATATCCGGCCAGTTTATCTTCAATCATTTTACCGGCTTCCTGTAATGACATTTCATTCACATTTACTCTGCCAATAAGCGGGTAGTTTATAAAGCCACTTTGATCAACGGTATAACCTACTAGTTGTAATGTCTCAGGAGAAGTTATTCGTATGTTGTTATCTGCCCCATTCAATACTGTAATATCATATTCATCAAAAGATGTTATTGATATGTACAATTGTGAATTCGGTCGAATCAATAAAGGGTGACTCTCTGATGTAATAAAATTATGCTTATCCTTTTGGTATTCCGTAAAATATTGCAGTTTTTTTGATGAAAAACAGCTGCTTAATAACATTGACAATACAAATAGTATTATTGTCCGGTTAATTATAGTGAGGTTCATTTTTTCTTTTAAAATTAGTAATCTTTTGTTGACTCAAGTAAATAATATGATGAAATGCACATTTTGTTTGTCTAACTATTGTATAAATTCAAGAAAAATCGATGCCTTGCAATTAATGAATTTAATATTGAATAGTTCTGATACATAATTGATGAGGATTTAACATGTTTAATTTGATTTTTAAGGAAGAATTAAAGGGATTTCTTGTTTGATGGTTTGATCATGTTTTTACCAAAATAATCTCAATAACCATAGTTCGATTAAATTTAACGCAGTAAATCAGGTTAATAAGCATTAACTTTTTTATCTGAACAAGTTGGAGGTTATATGGATTAAAAATGACAAAGGCAAGTTGATTGTTCAATGGAAGATGGCGTGATTATAACTGATTCCGTCATTTTTAAATTTAGTCAATAGATTGAATTGTTTAATCAATAAAATTAAATCAATAATGCCTTTTCTTCTATTTTAGTTCACGGACTATGACATATAAAATAATTACAATGGGATTCAATGTTCGGCAAATAGAACCTAATGATATAGATCAGTTATATGAACTTTTTTCTAAAAGAAAAAGTAAAGAGTTACTTAAGTGGGTTTATGGGTATCCTGCAGTTGAGGGTAGAAGTGGTTATGTTGCAGAAGAGGATGGTAAAATAGTTGGAGCTGTTGGTTTTGTTAAAAATCAGTATTTAATTAACGGACAAGTTAAAAGCGGAATTATTCCTTTATCCTGGGAAGTGTCTGAAGGGAGCAGAGGACTTGTTGGAATGCGATTGATTTTTAAAGTGCTGAGTGGGGCTGATTTTTATATGGGTATGGATGGCTCTGATGATATGAGGAATATTTTTAAAGGACTTAATTTTCGTAAAATAGGGGAAGGAATTGGAGCGAGAAAAGTACTTCATCCATTTTTTTATTTAAAAACACTGAATAAAATTGGCATGAAAGATTTGTTTAGGTTTGCTACAGATGTACTACCCTGGATGTTTAAGAGAAAAACTAGTCAAATAATACTTGAAGAAATAAATGATTACGATCCGGAAAAGTATGAAAAATCAGAGAAAGGATTTTATAATCCTATATCAGAAGATCATTTATTGTGGTTGTCAAATAATCCAGGTATGAAAATGCAAGCTTTTGATGTGGATATCAAGGGCAAAAAGTATGGGCCGGTGATTTGCTATATGAAAGAAATTAAGAATGGGAAAAGTCGAGGACAGTTAATACATGTTCCTCTATTTAATGATGACGACAAAAAATACTATCCAGATTTAATTTTGGCCATCGAAAGTTTCTTATATAATAAAGGAGTTACATCTATATCTACATTTGCTGTTGATGGTTATCTTAAAACTGTTCTAAAAAAATTGAATTACCGGTTTGATAAAAAGACTAGGCCTATTGTGGTCAAAGGATCAAAGGAAGTGCTGGAAATGTTAACGGAATCTAATATTCATTTGAGTTATGCTGAATCAGATAAATCTGTTCGTAATATTTAGGTTTAAAGTTTAGCTAATATACTTAAACATTTAGTTTGTTTCCCATTTTTTATCCATAAAAACTTGAAGTGTAATGCAGAATTCGATAACTTGTTTGTCTGCTACATAAAATAAACGATAAAAGGTAAATGTTTGTTTTTTTATATAAATTGATTTTAAATAACAGAGTGTGTTAGTATAAGAGAGTCAATAATTTATGTAACAATTTGAAACATTCATAAATTAAGGTCGTTAAAAATCAAACACGTTAAATAATAGATCAATGCACACAACAAGTAATTTTAAATTTGATTGTAAAGGGGTCGGCAAGCCCATTCGCTTTGGGTGTCGTACTTTTCTTTTATCGATTATGCTATTAATCGGTACCTTTATGGAACTCACTGCCCAGGAATGGTTTGCTAACCATATTGCACAGGGTCTGAATGGATCGGTTATGCGACCGATGTCTGTTGGAAGTTATGATTTAGAGGCAAATAAAACATTTGTGGCCTTTTTGGGGGAAAGTTCACATATTTATGCCATGGTTTGCGATCATAACAATAATGATACCTGGAGTGGTCCGGTAAAAATTGCAGATAGTCCAACTTCTACTTCTGCAAAATATGCGTATCCACAGTTGGTTCAAACTCCTGATGGATATATTCACGTTTTCTTTTCGAAGCATACTACAAATATTTGGTATGCCAGGTCATCTAAACCTCATGATATTTCGTCGTGGGATGTGCGTGACATAACAAATGAAGCAGCAGTAGGCTCATCAGATTTTAGTAAATTAAAACCGGCTTATCCTAAAGTATTATTAGGTAGAGATGGTTTTATCTATCTGTTTTGGCGTCAATCAACATCTGTTGATTATATCAGACATGCCTCTGTTACTGTATCAAAAACCTCTGGAGAAACATGGGAGCCAGCTCGTTTTCTTATAACTCCAATTCGAGATGATCTTATTAATGAAACCTATGTGGGGCAAATTACAGTAGAGCCAAGGAGGCCCGGTGTTCCGGAACGTTTTCATTTTGTGTATATATTGGCTGGTGGACCAGAAGGTCACAATCAATATCATAAAAACTTATATCATGCGATCTGGCAGCCTGGTAACGGACACTTTTATTCATTGCATGGAGAGGATTTGGGTACTGTTTTGGATTCTCCGGAAATGGATTCGAGAGATTGTCTGGTATATCCAACAGAGTCAGCCAAAACAGCTATTGGCTATACCCATACCGTTGCAGCCAACGATAAGGGAGAGCCAATTGTAGATGAAACCTGGGTTTATAATGGATCAGAATGGGTTGAAAATAGCGGAGGCTCACAATTAGATATTGATGATAGTCCGGCGTTTTTGCAATGGGAAGATGGAAGGATGTTAGCGTATGGGGATCGCTTTGTTCTTTATGAATCATTTGATATGGGTAATAATTGGAATCGAATAGCTTCTGTGAGTGCACCTACTGGTAATAGTGGTACACCAACACGAACAATTCCTATAACCAAACCTTCTCACCCTTCTGCAAGGGTATGGATAAAAGAACAAAATGTTAGTAGATCAACAAATTATCTTACAATTGTTGGCCAAACTTCAAGTAAACAAGCTGAAAAAATAATTCTTAAAGCTAATTATCCAAGTATTCCACTTGGAGGTCGTTGTACTATTCAGGCATTTCTTACAGACCTGTCAAACGGTAAAGCTACTGGCGCAAATAATACTGTCAACTTTACCATTGAAGGATCAGGTTCTTTAAGTCAGGCCAGTGCTGTTGCTGTAAATGGAATGGCAACTGTAGAATTTACTGCTGATAATACCGATGAAGTTGTTATTATCAGGGCTAGTAGTTCAAATATTGAAAGTGATTACCTGGAAGTTTACGTTGGAAATGGTTTGCTTGAAAATACAGAAGAGCCAACTCCTGTTGAGTGCAGTGTATCAATAGGATCTATCCAATATAGTCAGTCTACGGGTATTGCCAGTGTAAATTTTTCTACTACTGGACAATGTAGTCAGGTTAACGCATCACTTACAAATCAATCAGGTACAGTATTAGCAAGTCTTTCTAATGTAAGCACAGGTTTTGAATTTAATATTCCTGAACTTTGTTCCGAATGTTTGGAAGGAACTTATTCCGTTAATTTAACCAGTGGTACTGCAGAAACAAGTAGTACTTTTAGCTATGTTCCGCCAAGGTCATTAGAAATTTTAAGCTATAGCCCCAATCCAACCTATGAGTCAGTAACAATTACCTATTTTTCACCAGTGCAAGGGAATGTTGATGTAACTGTTCAAAATAGTAGCGGACAACAGGTACTTACATCGACTGATAATGCGATTATAGGTGAGGGTAATGAATTGGTTGTTGATTTGTCAGGTGAAGTCGAGGGTAGCTATACAATAGCATTAACTAGTGGAGGAAAAGTTGTGACTTGTAGTGTTAATAAGCTTGATGTTGTACCTACTTATGCATTTGAAATTTTAGATCAGTCAGAAAGTCCAATTATTGATTATTTCGAGGTTAGCTATTCTTCACCATCAGATACAACTGTTACAGCGGAGGTTGTAAATGAATCGGATCATGTGGTTTTACAAAAAACAGAACAGGCAACAGTGGGAGTAAATAATAAAATCAGTTTTGATTTTAAAAACCTACCTGCAGGAAGTTATACTGTTAGATTAAATAATGGAAATTCAACACTAACTTGTAATGTTATGAAACAGGAGATTACTGTGGATGTTAAGGTGGTTAAGAATTTCCCAAATCCAACAACCGGTCTGTTTGCCATTGAATTTATTTGTAAACAAGCAATGACTGTACCAATAACTGTTTATAATGATATGGATGAAGTTGTGCTAACACAAAGCTATCCTGCTAAAAATGGTAAAAACAAATTGGTGTTGAAGTTGAATTCATTAGAGGCAGGAATTTATAGAGTTGAGTTAGGTGGAAAATCAGGTACTGAAATACTTGTTACTAAGGAGTAAGTGTGTGTAAATCATAGTAATATGTTAATGATGTATATAGTCTGAAAGACTAACATTTTTGTAAAACAATTAATAATTTTCCCGTATCATAATTTCACAATATTGAAATTTGATACGGGTTTTTATTGTCATATCCGTGAGGTAAATGTGCTGATATAGTGATATTTAGGTCTGTTTTTGTCATGTTTTGTTTGGTTTTTGATTCCGTAATCTTAGACAGATTAGTGTTTAAAAGTGACTGCCATTTCTCCAAGGTGTATTGGTGTATTAAATTATCTTGTTGGTGTAATATACATTGACATTTACATAAGCCCGCGATAAATTTGGTTTAAAATATAATTTAAATTAAATGATATGAAAAAGATATTATTGGGAATCATCACAATGGCCTTGATGATGGGAGTTAACACAGGGTGTGATAAGAGTATGGAAGTTACACCGCAGGATGAAGGCAATGCTTTTCTTAAAACAGAAGTTATTGACGATAGTTATGTACCTTGTGGAGAGGTTTCAACATTTCAATTCTTTGATGCCGGATTTGTTACCATAAGTAATGATGAAGATTATTTATATGTTACTATTCAAGGTAATGAAGGATGGTTTATTAAAGCGTATTATTTTACATTTTGGAATGTCGGTGATCCAGATGTTGATGTAGAAAATTATAGAGACTATCCATACAAGAAATGGAATTCAGATGACTCATCATTACCTCAAACCATATTTTATAAAATTCCTCGAGAAGCAGGATGGACAGGCTGTTTAAAATTCAACATTAAAATAAGGATGCATTATTTCATTGATGGAGTGTATCAGGAAGATTTCAGATGGTGGTATGTAACCAATACAAATGAAAAAGATGCGGATTATTACTTGGAATATTGTTTTGAAGAATGCGATTGTGAATTGATATTTAGAACTCAAACACCTGGTGGTTGGGGAGCTAAAGCTGCTGGAAATAACCCGGCTAGTTATAGAGATGCGCATTTTGATGAAGTGTTTCCGGATGGATTAGTTGTGGGTGATGGAAGTGGATATACTCTAACTTTAGAATCCGCAATGGATGTCCAAAACTTCTTGCCTTCAGGAGGAAAGCCGGCCGCTCTGTCAATGGACTATGTGAATCCTTCAGGAAAGAAAGAATTAAAGAATTCCTTTGCCGGACATATTGTAGCATTAACGCTTTCAGTCAATTTTGATTTGAACGATCCAAACTTCTCTTTTGGTACAAGTTTGCTAGGGGATTTAGCGTTTTCAGATATGACCGATTTTGAAGGGATGACCGTAGCTGAGGTTCTTGCTGAAGCAAATAAAGTTTTGGCAGGATTGAGTTCAGATTACTCAATTGAAGATTTACACGGCATCATCAGTGATGTTAATGAGTCCTTTATTGATGGTTATGTATCAGGAGATACAAAAATATTCAAATGTGAATAATTATATATGTTGATCTAAATAATGAATTTACCAATACTTTCTTCATTTTCCGAAAGTATTGGTTTTTTTATCAGGATAAAAACCTCACACATAATTAACCAGGGAATTATTTTTTGTAAAATACACTGTATTTCAGGATCTGTAGGAGTTTATATCTTAAAAAGAATTATCAGATAATCTTTAAAGATGTTGTCTGATAATTCTTTTAATTATGTCATTCAGAACGCCGAAAGGTGTATTTTTATTATGATCTGACCAGGATCGTTTTCCAGTCTTAAAATACTTCAGTTAATTATTTGAGAATTCATTTTAAAAGTAAATAGGTATAATTTATATCTGTTGTATTCAATGGAATAATTGTGTCAGTATCTATGATTTGATTCTGGACCAAATACGATATGTGTTTCCGTTTGAATAAATTAGTTTAAAAGTGTGAGTTAATATCATATCCTCAAATTATCCAGTTTTATCATTTCCATTCTCGTTTTAGTGTAAAACCGAAGGGTGCTTAATGTAAATAGGAATACATTATTCTGCAATAAGATAATAAATAACAATAAATAACAATATGAGAAAATTAATACTTTTTATAGCATTTGCTTTAGGAGTTGGTAGCTTATATGCACAGCCAATAAATCAATTTCAAAGGATAGAATCCTCTACAATTATGCAAAATAGTGAATATGGTAGAGGAGTCTGTATCAATGGCGATTATGCTATTGTTAGCGCATTACTTGATAATCATGAGGGAACTGTAACTGCAGGTGGGGCAGCTTTCATTTATCATTACGAAAATGGAGGTTGGAATTTTCAATATAAATTAGTGGCTGAAGATGCGGATGCAAAAGACCATTTTGGTCGTTCAGTATTTATTAATGATGAACATGCCATTGTGGGTTGTACCTACAGTGATGATCCTGATACATATAACGGGTCTGCTTATATTTTTGTGAATAACAATGATGGAACCTGGACACAACAAGCTAAATTATTGGCAAGTGACAGAAGGAAATTAGATAGATTTGGTGTTTCCGTTGGTATTGATGGAGATTATGCAATTATAGGTTGTTATGGAGCAGATTACAATGATGGAGGAGTGGATTATTTAAATGCTGGAGCTGCTTATATTTATGAGTTAGACAGAGAAACATCTTCATGGGGTAATGAAGTAATTATACATCCCAATGTTCCCGTGGCTGAAGAAAAATTTGGTTGGAGTGTAAGTATTTTGGGTAACACTGCCTTAATTGGTACTGATGAGGATAGATTTAATGATGATGATGGACTTCCTGGAGCTGCATATGTATTTCAATGGAGTGGAGGTGTTTGGAGTCAGACACAAAAACTTCAACCTGCTGATATTCTCGATGGTCAAAATTTTGGCTATTCTGTAGATCTAACAAATGGATATGCAATAGTAGGAGCCATTAATGACGATGATTTAGGCGGAGATAGCGGATCTGCTTATATTTTTAGAAATAATGCAGGAACATTTGTTCAAGAACAAAAAATTACGGCTAGCAATGGTGCTTCAGGTGATAATTTTGGTTTTTCAGTTGGTATAGATGGAGGTCAAGCTGTTGTAGGAGCCTGGCATTCTGATAAAGGAAATTCTGATACAGGGAGTGCTTACATATTTACGCGTGATAATAATACAGGTGCCTGGACGCAGTTTAGTGAGCTAATAGCAGATGATCCTGGGAATAGTGATCAGAATGGTTGGTTTGTAAGTATTTCCGGTGATTTTGCATTAACTGGAGCTCCCCGTTGGGATACAGACAGAAGTGATTTGTCTATAGATCAGGGAACAAACGAAGGTACAGCTTATATTTTTGCATCAGCTGTTGTTGGTGATCCTAAACCATCCTTAACCTCCACAACACCGGTTTCAGCTTCAAATGGAGTTGATGTGAATCAGGCCATTGAACTTGTATTTGATGCTGATATAGCTTTTTCAGATGTTGGTGCTCAAATACTAATAGCAAGTTCACTTGATGATACAGAATTAGCCAGGTTTGATATAACAGGAGCCACAACAAGTTCTGATTTGTCAATCTCAGGAGGAACCTTAACTATAAATAATCTGAGTTTCGAATTTGCAACAGAATATTATTTGCAGTTTATTGGTGAACCAATACTTGATTTAAACGGAGTTGCATTTGATGGATTAACAGCCTCTACAGGTTATGTATTTACAACCGAGTTTACTACGCCGGCATGGAATAATGGATATCCGGTTCTAATGGATCAGGATACTTCATCAATCTCAATAAATCTGGATGCTGTTTTTACCGGAGATTTAAATGCAGGAAATTATTATGTTGTTTTAACATCAGAGTCAGGTGTTTCAGGTCAACAAGTAATCGATGGACAAAATGCTAATTCAGAATTAGCTTTATGGTCAGGTTCCGGTACTATTACCGAAGCTTCTGTTGAAACGATAAATATTGATATTTCTTCATTGAGTTCAGAAACATCCTATTATTTGAGTGCTGTATTAGAAAATGCAGGCCATTTATTATCTACTGTTGAGGCTTTACAATTTACAACATTTGATACAAATGCACCTTCCTACTTAAATTCCTATCCATCCATCAATAATATTCTTGGAAAAGAGGCCACATTAAGTGTTGAGGTAGATGAAGCTGCTTCTGTATTTTATGTATTAACATCAAATACGGCTCCGAATCCATCTATTGAAGATGTTAAAAATGGGATTGATGGAAATGCTCAGGCCGGATTATTGAGTGATTCTTTAGGAGCGACAGCTAATTTGGTTTTAGATATTCCGTTATCTGGTCTGGATTATGAAGTGACTTATGCGTGTTATGTTGTTACTAAAGATTTGAGTAGTAATTATATTGAAACAGTTAGTCCAACAAGACTGGAGTTTACGACTCCAAGTTTAAGTGAATCAGTTCCTGTTGCTTCGTTCGATCCAATAGATGGAAGTGTGGATGTACCAACAACAGGACCTATTTCAATATCTTTCAATAAGCCTATATATCTTGCAAGTAACCCTACCGAAGAAGTTAGTACATCTTCTGTCGCAAATTTAATTAGCTTCAAGGCCATTAATAAAGGTGTGACATCTCCCTACGATGCTCCTGAGCCTCCGGTATCGGATGTGGCATTTACAGCGAGTTATGATGCATCAATGTATGTGATTTCAGTTGTGCCAAACGAAACTTTAAGTGAAAAACATATTTATCAATTATCAATAGCTTCGGTTCTGGATGTTGATGGAAATGCTTCATTAATTGATACATCAGTGTTTGTAACAAGTGATGAATCTGCTCCAGTGATCTCTTATAGTAGTCCTGGAAATGGAGAAAGTAACTTCAATACAGGAGTCCATCCTTCAATAACAATTGTGTTTAATGAACCAATCTGGACAAATGATCGTCACGTATACACTTCAGATTTATCAGGTTTATTAACGTTTACAGATTTATCCTCATCTCAAGGGGTAAGTTTTGAAGCTTCAATAGATAGTTCATACAGGCTTGTGCAGATTAATCCTGTTGAGAGATTAGATGCAACTACAAATTATAGGATTGAAATGGGTGTGGTATCTGATTCAGTGGGACATACGCAAACATCTCCTAACGTATTGGATTTTCAAACGGCTAATGTAAATATATGGACAGGACTGGGGGATTTGTTGAACTTTACAGATAATCAGAACTGGGTGGCAGACTTTCAACCTGAGGCTGGTGCAATATTCTCTACGGGAACACCAGTTGCAACTGTAAATAGCAATGTGAATTTAGATTATGTTATTATTGAATCATTGGCTAGTTTAATTGTGAATAATGGCATTGTTCTAACAGTTGATGAAGATTTATTAATTGAGTCATCTGAAGCTGGGAATGGTTCATTTATTAACAATGGTACACTTTCAGTTGATGCAACCAAAGTGGTTGTTGAACAGGTGTTGCCCACGCAAGACCAGTGGTATTACATAAGTTCTCCTGTTATAGAGGAAGGTTCCTATACCTTTGACGGTGTGTTGGATCATTTTACCGGGGTAAATAGAGCCTCGGGTGAATATTATAATTATTTATTCGGAGATCCAGTACCTGCAATGGACGGATTATTAGTTCAGGGGGAAGGTGAATTTTCGTTCTCAGGTGTGTTAAATAATGGTGAATTAGAGGTTGGAATAGAAAACAACATAGATAACCATGGGTGGAATTTTATCGGAAACCCATATCCGTCAGCTATTGATTGGGATTTAATTTCCGATGAATTTAAAAGTGATATTGAAAATAGCTTTTGGCTATGGTTGCCTTCAGAAAATACTTATGGAACTTATAATGGATTCCTTGGCATAGGTACTAATTTAAGTGGAGATGCTTCTGAAATTCCATCAGTACAATCATTCTGGGTAAAATCTATAAACGCAGGTATCTTCACAATTGATAATAGCAGTCTTACTCCTAATGATAAGTCTTACTATATTCCAATAATTCCAGTACCACCAATTGCAAGTCAAAAGGCAAGCCTTAAGAGCGCATCAGCAGCAACTGCCAATTTCCCTTATGTTAAGTTTTCAGGTGAAAACGGGTCGAATGTTGATGAAACCGTAATTGCTTTTGTAGGAGATGCTTTATCTGGATTGGATAAGTATGATACGGAAAAAAGATTTGGAAGTAATGTAAATGCTATTGAACTATTTACAATAATCGAAGGAAGTGACTTTACTATCAATACTTTTCCAAGTATTAACGAATCATTCTCTATTGGTTTGGGCTATAGAGTTCAGGCAGAGGGAAACTATACAATAAGGTTAGCTGAGAATATTTTTTCTGATGAGGAATATATTGTTAGTTTGGAAGATGTGGATGAGGGAATTACTACTGTAATGTTTACAGGATCGAGTTATGAGTTTTATTCATCGGTTACTAAAAATACAAACCGATTTGTGATTCATATTGAACCAATTACAGCAATACCAACATCTATAAATGATAATAAAGATGGTATAAGTGCCATTGCTGTTGATAATAACATATTTATCAATGTGAGTGAGGTTAGTGATGCTACATATTCTATTTATGATTTATCTGGTCATTTAATTAGTGCTGGAGAAATACAAGATGCCATAACTTCAGTACAGGTATTTGCAAAAGGAGTTTATGTTGTAGAAGTGTCCAATTCATCTGCAAAATATACCAATAAAGTAGTCATTAAATAGTCACATAATAATTCAGAAAATCAATAATAGTACAATATAAGTACAGTTGAAAATAATTCAGAGGCTAAGTAATAAAATGCTTAGCCTCTTTTTCTTTAGGATTAGTCAACTTTTCAAATGTAGGATTAGTTTATGAATGATATACAGGCTGCAACAAAAAAAGGAGTCCATCTCATTTAAGATGGACTCCTTCATATAAAATTAATTTCTAATTTTTTGTTATGCTATTTTTATACTTGGCAGTTATGGTTATAGTTTTTCTCCTTTAATGCTTGTTTTTTCTCCATTGGTTTCAATTACATCAACAATTCTATTGCAAAATAAACTGAAAGCGCTTTCAGAGAATCTGTGATTCGGATGATTATCTTTTTCACCTGAAGCATATTGGGGATTCATAAATATACTTCCGTCAGTTTCTAAATCGCGAAAATCCCAAATGTGAATATTGTCATCGGTTTCATCCCATTCTTTAACAATCCAATCAAAAAATACTTTAGCGCGATTGGCATTATCTTTTGTCGTTTTGGTTTCTAACAAAGCAGCACCTGTCCATACAATAAATTTCTTGTCAGGGAATTGATGCATCTTCTTTTTTAAAGCATTATATTGTAGTTTGTAGTTTTCAATTCTTTTTTCTGAAGAGTTGATATCCGGATTACCTGTATCTTCTAGAATATCACTTACAGGATAGCAATGCTTCCATATTATTACATCATTATCCTTTGCTAATATTTCAAGTGTTGGTTCTTCCATATAGGGACGGTCTCCAGCATTTTTTACCCAAACATTGTAGTAATCATATGGATAATTGTGCCATCCATATGGTGTTTTTTTGGGAAAAGCCTGTTCTTCAATAATATAATTAACGTTATTTGTTTTGTTATAATTATTAAACCATTCTCCAACAGCTGAACTTTTTGTGAGTTTAGCCTTAATTTTTGAAATAAAGGATGAATTGTCCCCTTTCCAAATGCGTGATCCGGTGCTGTGATGCAGGAAGATTATTTTTTTTGTTTCCATATTATCGGAATTTTGACTTTGATTAGAACATGAAGGCAAAACAATTAAAGATAAGACAAAACATAAATATAAAACGGCTTTTTTCATAGTCAATAATTTTAAAATATTTTAGAATGCTATGTAGTGTTCGTTTATAAAGTCCAACTACTGCGTTGTTCCTCAAAATTCAAATCCTCATATACGCTAGTATACTGCGGTTTTAATTTTTCACACGCCTTGTATTTAAACTTTATACTCCAAACAACCGACTTTATGGACAGACATGATGTAGTATAGAAAATATTATTCGAACTCAGGCTGTATTAGGATACGAATTAATCATTGCAAAAAGACTCACAAAATATGTAACCGGTTACTAAAACCCGTTGTCTAACTAAATAGAAACAATATAAAACATTCATATTAAAAATTTTTCAATCATGGTAGGAGTTTTAGGAGTTTTAGTTCCCATTGTATTATTTATTGTTATCGCCGCAATAATAATCTCCAATTCTTATTTTAAGAATCGACGAATGGAAAGAACGGCATTAATTGCCTCTGGTAAAGGAGCTGATATTTTCAATGAAGGAGACAGAAAGCCCGCATACTATCTGGCGCTTAAATTCGGACTTTTATTAATTGGATTAGGTATTGGACTTTTAATGGGAGACTATTTAGAGAATATAACTCAAATGCCCGAGCCGGTTGCCTATTTATCAATGATGTTTCTGTTTGGAGGCATTGGATTAATTGCTTACTATCTGATTCAAAAAAGAATAATCGGTTAATCAATGCAAACCTAATATTATACCCAAAGCAATTCTATTTAATGGTTTTGCTCTGGGTAATTTATTAAAAATATCATTCTCTAAACTGAAATAATTCCAGCATTTTATCAAATATAGCCGTATTCTCATACACACCCATAAACTCCTCTGAGCCGGGACCTATCGCAAATACAGGCACCATAACTCCTGTATGGTGGGTGGTAGTAAAGTCTCCCTCTATATACCCTTCTGCAATATTGCCACCGGATAAGGCAAGCCCTCCTGTTTCATGATCTGCTGTAACAATAATCAACGTTTCCTGATCTTGCATGGCAAATTTTAGTACTTCCCCAATAGCTCTGTCAAAATCTAGCATTTCACCGACTATATATCCGATGTTATTATTATGACCTCCCCAATCTATTTGTGAACCCTCTACCATTAAAAAAAATCCATCCCTGTCTTTAGATAAGATATCAAGAGCTTTTGAAGTTGATTCAACAAGCATATTACCCCTTTCGCTGAATTTCGTATTATGCATCGGAGCAGTCAATACACCTAACTTACCGCTGGTTACTGCTTCTGCATCAGCCAGATTATCGTATATTTGATATCCGTTTTCCTTGAATTTATCAAGAAGATTTTCCCCATCCTTTCGAGAGGTAAAATGATCTCTTCCACCACCAATAAATACATCAATATCAGTCTTAAGAAAATCAGCAGCAATTTCCTCATACATATTTCTACTGGGTTGATGTGCAATAAAAGAGGCCGGAGTGGCATGTGTAATGGCAGAAATACTCACTAATCCGGTAGCTTTACCATTTTCTTCGGCAATTTCAAGAATTGTTTTTAAAGCTTCTTTTTTATCATCCACCCCTATGGCACCATTATATGTTTTTGTGCCTGATGATATGGCGGTTGCCCCTGCTGCTGAGTCTGTAATATAACCCGATGAACTTTGGGTACGTGAAAATCCAATACACTTAAAATTCATCAAAAAAAGATTTCCTTTATTGGCAGTAACACCCGCAAAAACTTGAGAGACCCCCATCCCATCACCAATTAACAATACAATATTTTTAGGTTTTGAATCGGTATTAAAATCTCTGGGATAATAATTTTCTACATGATGACTGGATTTATTTGTGTATGTATTAAGTAAATCCTTCGTTTTATAATCCTCTTGAGAACAAGCATAAAACGCAGATATAATAATGATAAATACTGAAATTAAAAATCTATTCATTTTCATTTGTTTAAAAATTAGTAAAATCTGATAGCCAGTTTCATTTCTAACCCTCCTTGCCTATGATTTGTTTAATTTCTTCAGCTATACTATTTCATGTGTCAATAATTAATCTTTGTAATTCAACGAGCACCTTTAAGGTTTTTGATATCTAAATTAATACAGCCCTATACTGCCATGGCATTGACAATCAAACCTACATCAAAATAAAAACTTAATATACATCAAAAACAACCAGTATAATTTACTTCATCCAGACGTTTCTGTTTACGAATATATTGATATGCTATCATTAAAACTTTTTTCGAAGGGTAAAGTTCAAGATGTAGCCATTCATTTCTATTAGATTAAATTACCGGACCAATCTGAGTGATAATGTTTAATAACACATTTTAGGGTTTATTAACTACTCTCAAGCCTTATTTCAGATATTAATTTTCATATTTGCATCAGGGATTTTTCATAAACTTGGATTTAGTTAGCTGAATTAAGGGGAAAGGACAGATTATTTTTAATCTGTCCTTTTTTCATGTTCGAAATTAAGGGGGCATTTTAAAAAAAGCGCTTTCTCAACACTTATTAATTCGTTCTAAAAAAACCTTTACTAATACATGAATTACACTTCATATTAAATTTTTGGTTGTTCATTATAATGTTATTTATCTTATTACTAAATCTATAGAGTAAATGCTTGACATAGTCAACATTTATTACTTAACTTGACTATAGCTCAATAAGGGATTTTATAAATAATGATAAAAACATTATATTGTGAACCTCTATGAATAAATCTAATAAGATTACAAGATGTCTGAAAAAAAAGAAAAAATAGAACTTGAATTTATCATTAAAACATCGCCGTCTATTTTGTTTAATAGGCTATCCACTCCAAGTGGATTATCAGAATGGTTTTCAGATGATGTTAATGTTAAGGGCAGTAAGTATATTTTTATTTGGGAAGGTGCAGAGCAAGAAGCTGAACTAATTTCAAAAAAGGAGAATAAAAGTATAAAATTCCATTGGTTAGATGATGATGATGATGAATCCTATTTTGAATTTAATATCAACGTTGATGAGTTAACAGGCGAAACAGCCTTATTGATTGTGGATTTCGCTGAAGATGATGAGGTTGAGGATTCAACAGAACTTTGGAATCAGCAAGTTGATCAATTAAAACATTGCTTAGGCTCTGTATAGATATTTCTAGAATAAAATAATAGTATAACTTTGCATTCTGAGAATCTCTTGCATTCTGGAATGCATTTTTTTTGCCTTTTTATACGCAAATAATGATTTATGCTATTCATTGAATTAGTAGATACACACCAGATTAAACTACTATATTCAACAATTAGCTTGTAATAATATGGGTTTCATAATAAGAAGATACTGATTTATCAAGGTTAAGTAGTTTTAAGCTAGTGCAGTTCAGTATCAGAAGAATTTGATAAATTATTAGCCGGGGAAATAAATGGCATGGCTGTTGTTAAAGGTTCATTCTGATTATTTCATGATGAAACAGGTGAATTAATAAAATGTCATATAAATAAATCTTATGTATAATTATTCAACAAACCTGATTGCAAAATATCAACACGATCATTAAAATAGAAAAAAGGCAATTGATAACTGATATAGAAAATAAAAATGAAACAAGCATCATATATACTTTCTCATACCAGAGAAGAAATTTCTTGATGTAAGTTCCATGCGATAAAAACAAAAAATACAGGCATGAAAAAACTTCATTTATTCATATTAAGAAGTTACATTAGTCCATTAATCATGACTTTCTTTATATCGCTTTTCATTCTGGTAATGCAGGTATTGTGGCGTTATGTTGATGATTTAGTAGGAAAAGGATTAGAGGTAACCATATTAATTGAATTGCTTTTTTATGCTTCCCTTCAGGTTATTCCAATGGCACTTCCATTAGCCATATTGCTGGCTTCACTAATGACATTTGGTAATCTGGGTGAAAATTATGAATTGACAGCCTTAAAATCAGCAGGCATTTCTTTACCCAAAATAATGGCCCCGCTAATTATTTTAACCATGTTGGTTTCTTACGGTGCATTTAAGTTTTCAAACAATGTATTACCGGTTGCAAACTTGAAATTTACAAGTCTGATGTATTCGGTAAAAAAATCGCGACCTGAGTTTGATATTAAGGAAAAGGTATTTTACGATGGGTTAGATGATTTTAGTATCAAGATTGAAAAGAAATCGAAAAATGGCGAAATGTTATATGAAATAATGATTTATGATCATAGAAATAAGCTTGAAGGAAATACAAATGTAACACTTGCCGATTCCGGGAAGCTTCAATTTTCAAAGGATAATAAGTATTTGAAACTGACATTGTATGATGGCGTTAAGTATGATGAGAATATTGGGGATGATTCCCGAAGATCAAGGAGGGACAAAGAACAGCAGTTCAGAAAGGAACGTTTTAAGAAACAGGTAGCTATGATTCCTCTTCAGAATATGGAGTTTAATCGAATGGAGGAATCCAAATTTGCCGGTTATGGTAAGATGAAAAATTTAAAACAAATTGAAACTGATACCGATTCTCTGGAAAAAACGCGTAATGAGTTTATCGAAAGACTAAAGCCTAAAATTTCAAAATCATATTTTGTTTACAATACCAGAGAAAAGTATATAAAAACAGGTAATGGAGATTCTAAAATTCAGGAAGTTAAAAATATAGATGAATACAATGCTATTGATGTAGACAGTATTTTTAATTCTTTTGACGCTGAGAAAAAAGTAATGGTTTTAGGCAGTGCTATTAGAAAAGCCAGAGAAACAAAAAGTAAGATTGATGAAGAAATACTATCTATGGATAGAACAAATTATCATATTGTTCGACACAAAATAGAATGGCATCGAAAGTTTACTTTGTCAATTGCGTGTATTATTTTCTTTTTTATAGGTGCTCCTTTAGGTGCCATAATTCGCAAAGGAGGATTAGGTATGCCCGTTGTTACCTCTGTTCTGTTTTTTATTGTTTACTACATTATTGACACCTTTGGATTAAAAGTAAGCAAAGAAGAAGTTTGGCCACCTGCAATGGGTATCTGGTTGTCTTCTTCTGTATTATTTCCCGTAGGAGTTTTCTTAACCTATAAAGCTGCCACAGATTCGTCAATATTAAATTCCGATGCTTACATTGTTTTCTTACAGAATATTTTCGGCCGTTTTAAACGTAAAAAGAAAAAAGGATAAGGTAATATTCAGTTAGGCTGATTGTTTTCATTGTTGATCGTTAAATAATTAGTTACCTTTGCGCACTTGAAAATTAAAATATCAAAAATATATACGCCATGAGTGGTCAATCGCACCCATTAAATACTATTGAAGAGGCTATTGAAGCCATTAAGCAGGGAGAATTAATAATTGTAATTGATGATGAGGATAGAGAAAACGAAGGGGACTTTATTGCAGCAGGAGAGTTAATAACTCCTGAAAAAGTTAATTTCATGGCTACCCATGGAAGGGGTTTAATTTGTACACCAATCACAGAAAAGAGATGTGAAGAGCTTGATCTGGAATTGATGGTGGGTAAAAATACGGCATTACACGCCACTCCTTTTACGGTATCTGTTGATTTGATAGGACAAGGTTGTACTACCGGAATTTCTGCATCAGACAGAGCAAAAACAATTTTGGCCTTGTGCGATAATAAGACCACTCCTGAGGATTTAGGCAGACCGGGGCATATTTTTCCACTTAAAGCAAAAGACCGCGGTGTACTGAGAAGATCAGGACATACTGAGGCTGCAGTTGATTTGGCAAGACTTGCGGGTCTATCTCCTGTTGGCGTTTTAGTTGAGATCATGAATGAAGATGGTACTATGGCTCGTTTACCTCAATTGTTAGATATTGCAAAAAGATTCAATCTGAAATTGATCACGATTAAAGATTTAATAGCCTACAGATTAAAAAAGGAAAGCCTTGTTATTAAAGGAGTTCAGGTTAACTTACCTACAGAACATGGTAATTTTCAATTTATTCCATTTAAGCAAAAATCAAATGGAATTGAACATATGGCATTAATTAAAGGCGAATGGAGTGCTGATGAACCCATATTGGTGAGAGTACATTCTTCCTGTGCCACCGGTGATATTTTTCATTCGAAAAGATGTGAGTGTGGAGAACAATTGCATAAAGCCATGCTGGCAATTGAAGAGGCTGGCAAAGGTGTTATTGTATATATGAATCAGGAAGGTCGAGGAATTGGTTTAATGAATAAAATCAAGGCCTATAAACTTCAGGAGGAAGGATTGGATACTGTGGATGCCAATGTTGAATTAGGATTTGAAGCAGATGAAAGAGATTATGGTGTTGGAGCTCAGATTTTAAGAGAGTTAGGTGTTGTTAAAATGAGATTAATGACTAACAATCCTGTAAAAAGAATTGGATTAGAAGGTTATGGTCTTGAAATAGTTGAAAATATGCCAATTGAAATAAAGCCGAATGAGTTCAATGAATTCTATATGCATACAAAAAAAGAAAAGATGGGACATAATCTACAGTTTTTTAAATATAAAAAGAAAGGATGATGTCTGGGGGGCATAGTTAAACAGCTACTCCGGATATTCCAATAAAGAATATAAACCCGTATTACGTATTAGAAATTCACCATAGCTATTGTAAGTTAGATAAAAAAAGGCTCGCAGAAATGTGACATAATATTTTCCCGACACAATCATCGGAAGCACCGATTTGGTGAGTTGAGGTAAAGTTTCGAAGTACTTTCAATGTATAACAGACTTTCTAATAACCTGAGTTCGACATAATTTTTTGGATTCAGACCGCCTATAAATAGTGAGATTCAACTGAAAATTATGAAAGAATAGCGGGCTATTTTGAATAATTTTCAGGAAGAAGATCGCTGTTTATAGGCGGAAACTCTCATGCTTTGCATAAAAGGCTGATCTACTGCGTTAAATTTCTCGAGCTAGCTCGCTAGCCCTGCAAAATTTGCCTTGTATATCAGCCTTTTATGTCAATCTGAATTATAAAATTTTAATCGAACTCAGGTTAATACATATTACGGGTTAAAGAGACTGATTTTTACTCAGTCTCTTTTTTTATGCAGTATACAGATCCTCCAACATTATCAGTTGAGGCTCCTGTCACTGAAGAAAGGCAATTAGCGGTTTCTTCAAGACGTAATACTCCTAAAAAGGCAAAAATTAAAGCTTCTTTATAATCAATAATGTTTTTATCAGGGATATTTACTTTTGAGGATACTCTGGATTTAATGAGTTCCATTAAATAACTATTAAAGGTACCTCCTCCGGTAAACAGCACATTATTCAACTGATTTTCATTTATAACACCCGAAATTTGATGTGCAAAATGATGATAGCAAGTAGTCATAACATCGGCAGCATTAGTATTTTTATATTTGTCTAATATTGGATTAAAAACAGTTTCTACCCATTCCCTACCTAAGGATTTTGGTCCTTTTGCATGGTAAAAATCTATTTGGTTTAATTTTTCCAATAGCTGGCTGTTTAAAACACCATTTTTCCCAATGTCTCCATTGAAGTCAAAGGGTTGGTTAAAGTGCCTTTTTGTAAGTTGATTAGTAACAATATTTACAGGTGATATATCATATGCAATTCTTGTCCCATTGTCACTGTCATATGATATATTTGCAAATCCACCCAGATTTATACAGGCATCATAATTACTAAATAACAATTGGTCGCCAATAGGTACCAGAGGAGCACCTTGCCCACCCAATGCGATATCTAATGTTCTGAAATCAGAAATAACAGTAAGATTACACCTAGCCGCCAAATAAGCACCACATCCTATCTGAAAAGTGATATCCTCTGAGGGTTTGTGAAATACTGTATGACCATGTGAAGCTACCAAGTCAATATGTTTAAGTCCTTTGGTAAATCTCTTCACTTCATTTCCCATGAATGTTCCAAAGTCTCTGTGTAGCTTAATAAAATCCGTTATGTTTGTTTCCTGTACGAATGATAATTTCTTCTTCCATTCGGATGTATATTCGATAGTTTCACCTTTTAAAATATCAAAATCCCATGCACCCTCCTTCTTTTTAAAGGAACAAAGTGCCAAATCCAGTCCATCTAATGAGGTACCGCTCATTAAGCCTACTGCTATATAATTTTTTTCATTCATAAATCATTATAAATAGGTGATATATATATTATTTCTTTCGGTAAAATATTCATAAATTAAGAGTGGTTTTATTTTAATCATATTCAAATATACGATTATGCCCGATTTATCTACTTCATATATGGGTCTTAAGTTAAAGAGCCCTTTAATTGCTTCAAGTTCCGGATTAACCAATTCATTAAAAGATATCATTGAATTAGAAAAGCACGGTGCCGGTGCCATTGTGTTAAAGTCTTTATTTGAGGAGGAAATTGTAACAGAAATGGAGCACGAACTGAATAAGATGTATTCAGAAAACTACCTCTACCCGGAGACAATGGAGTTTTATGAGAATAATGATGTGGAAGATACATTAACTGCTTATTTGAAGCTGATTGATGATTGCAAGCAGCAGGTGAAAATTCCTATTATTGCCAGCATTAATTGTATTAGTGCTCATAATTGGCCCTATTTTGCCAAGTCGCTGGAAGATGCAGGAGCTGATGCGATAGAATTAAACATTTCCATTTTACCTTCTGATCCTGATTCATCATGTACAGAGAATGAGAAAGTGGTTTTTGAAATTATCAAGGCTGTAAAGCATGAAGTCAGCATTCCTATATCGGTTAAAATCAGCAATTACTTTTCTAATCTGGCGGGTATTGTTTCTCAAATTTCCAATACCGGAGTAGATGGCATAGTCATGTTCAATCGTTATTATTCACCCGATATAGATATTGACACTTTTGATATTGTCCCTGCTCCAAAATATAGTACTCCCGATGATTATATTCTCCCGTTAAGATGGATATCGATCATGTCGGATCGAGTGAATTGCGACTTATCGGCATCAACAGGTGTGCATGACGGAAAAGCTTTGATAAAGATGATATTAGCAGGAGCTGCATCAGTTCAGGTAGCATCTACTTTGTATAAAAATGGATTTGCTCAGATGCAAATCATGCTCAATGAACTGAAAATCTGGATGGCAAGTAAAGACTTCTCTAGTATTGAACAAATAAAGGGAATACTTTGTCAGTCTAATTCCATTAATCCTGCAGGTTACCTCAGGATTCAGTTTATGAAACATTTTTCTCAAAAATAGAGGGTTTTGAAAATTTGAGAAATAACATTCAATCTTTTTTATCGGACCATCCAAAGTTGTAATTGTATCCCAACTTAGCAGCTGTATAACTGGAATCACCTCCCCCTTTCTTTGTCATTTAGACCATGCCAAAGTAAAGTTAAACCGATGATTCTTTTTTATTATGTAACTGGTAGCTAATCGTGCGGTAAATATATCAGCACTTTTCAAATTATCTATATAAGTTCCATTCCATGAAAGTGACAATCTATGACGTAAAGTTTTATCTAACATACTTTTCCTGACAGAAAGGATCGGGCCATATGCTTCATTAACAGATTCCGGCATTATATTTCGTGAATAATTCATATTTAAGGATATAGTCAGTTCCGATGCAATTAATCCCATGCTATACCCTCCAGATGCGTTTATAAACTTACTGTTTGAATTTTCAACTGCATCGGATTGATTTTGAGTGTCCTGCTGAATATTAACCCCAGCCATTAAACTATGTTTTTGGTTCTCAGTTTCCTTAAAGTACCAATTACTGCTCAACGCAATATTTTCATTTATCTGTGTAAATCTTAGAGTATCCATTAATTCGTAGTCGGTATGTGCATTGGTTTCTTCAAAAAGAGGACGAATAAATGAATAATTGTAAAAATTAGAATAGGTAGAACTAAAGTTGAGTTTAACAGTAGGCGAAAAGCTAATATTAATATTTTCTACTACATCACGCTGGTCTGTTTCGGACAGATTATTCAGGTTTGTTTCACGTAATCCGACACTTGCTGCAGCTGTAACTTTTCCTTTTAATATGGACGTGGCAGCATTGATGGTATAGTTAACAAAATCGTTAACCATATAGTAGGTTCCTAATGTATTATATCCCGCCTCAACATATTCTATCCCTGCTCCAACACATCCTAATTACGAAAATCAAGAAGAATATGAAAATTCATTGATGCAAATACATGACAAAATCCTATTAAAAAAAAGAACTCTTATCGAAACTGCTAATGATGAATTAAAAAACATCTGTCAAATAGAGCATACCCGCCACCGTAGTTTCTGTAACTTTCTTTCAAACCTAATTTCTGGATTAATTGCATATCACAGTTTACCCAAAAAGCCTTCATTAAACATCGATGTTATAGATGAAGATAAAATTAAGAAGGCTGCTTAAGTCGAACTCTCGTTAGAAGAAGGTCAACTTCATCGTTTTAATAACGACATCGATATGGCCTATAAAAAAGATTGGGTGGTGCATAGTGAACCTTTAATGGCGGATGCTGATCACGTTATCCGTTACCTGGGGCAATATACGCATCGGGTGACTATCTCAAACCAGAATATTACCAACATTACATATACTCATGTTGAGTTTATAGCTAAAGATTACCGCGACAAGGCTAAAAAGAAGCCTGCTAAACTTACTGGTACCGAATTCCTTCGTAGATTTTATCAGCATATTCTTCCCTCCCGTTTTGTTAAAATCAGCTACTTCGGAATTTATAATGCTTCAACAAAAAGAAACTTACAATTTCAATTCGAACAACCATCTATTGACGATATCCAAAAAAACAAATCATCAAACACGAAAATACTGCGGATTGCATGAAGCGTATTCTGGATATGGATATAATACCAATTAAAACTATAAATGCGCCGGTATAATGCCGAGCTAAATTCAAGCTACTTCAGGAACAAAGTGAACTAGAAGTAGCATTTTGAATTTTATTCGGTATAACTCAATGCCCAGTGTGTAAAAAAGGAACCATGCATAAAATCAAACAATTGCCTCGAATCCGTTCTCCTAATAATCATCTGCCTTATTTAATTATTTTGCTTATAGGTTAATGAAAATCAACACAATGCTAAGCTTCATTTTCATGAGGCCCAGAGTTGTATGGTCTAAAGTGTAATAATTTGACCTTTTTTTACTCTGAATAATGTTTTTTTAATTCTAATATTTTAAATAGTGATTTGAAGTATACTCTATACAATACCAATATATTTATTCCCTTTCTCTAAAAAACAACTAAAAACAATCGTTAAGCGCATAGTGTCTGGATGTAGTTCAACCGGGAATAATCGCTGGGTCTTGCAGACCGCTCATATTCCTATTTATTAGCATACGTTTATTCATCTTTAGTTACAATGAATTTAGTAATAAAGCCCTCGCCATCAATTGATTCTATTTTACAATAATACAATCCAGCAGTTAATTCACTGCAATTAATTGTAAGTTCTTGATTTTGGTTTATAACATCTGTAACCCGTTGCTTAATTGCAACTCTGCCCTTGAAATCAATAACGGACACAAAATCATATTCTGTTTTATTCTTGGGGAGTTTAATAGTAGCATATTCTGAAACTGGATTTGGATATATTATAGCTCTATTCAAAGAATGATTTACTCCCTCAATATTTGTAGCATTACTAGTTGTTAATTGCACTGTTGTAATTGATTTTTTTGGTAAAGTAATATCCGAAATGCCAGACACCCCTACATAACTGCAATCCTCACTCTCAGATGTTCTATATACCGTAGCCTGATTGAAATTGAAATCATTAATTGAAACACTAACATTTATATTTTCAATTTCAGAGCGATTTACCATTATCATTGTGATAGAATCAGAACTTTGATTTATAAAGGCTAAAGTTTTAATATTGTCATCAACATTACTGCTATTTATTCTTAACCAGTTGGGGTGAATAAAAGCTGAATACTGCTTGAATGCATAGAATTCTTTCGTTTTAATGTAGCCCTTCTCAGTTGTCCACTGGCTCTGATCCCAGGGGAATTCTATGTTAACTAGCCCTGAGCCATCCCATACTAAGTCCCAATAAAGGTAAGCTGCCACATTTTCATCACTAAATGATTTATGCATTAAACCTGCTAGAGCAAACCAATCACCACGTCCAAATTCTGTTTGAAAATGCGGTATTTCTGGGTGTAAACTTCCAACCTCACTGAAACTAGTGCTAACCCATGGATTATTCTCATCTACTCCATGGTATAGATGGTGTACAATTCCATAAATGTAAGAGGTATTTAACGCATTAACATAATTTTGGACACTGTTATAGCCAATTCCAATAGATTCAGGCCCAATGATTTTTGGTCTTATATCTCTTTGTTCCACAATGTTGTAAATTGCCTCCAAAGCTTTATTGTATCCGGCAATGGTATCAGTTTCATTAATTGTTTCGGTTGGATTGAACAGGCATGACTCCCAGGTAGCATTAAAATCAGGTTCGTTTTGAATGCTAATATAATCCGGGTAAATACCATTTTCGTTGTACTCATCTAATGATGCGTTCCACCAATTTGCAAATCCTGCGTAATCAAATTCTACAATACTTCCGTTAACATTATATTTTAAGGAGCCTCCATTCTGTCTGTCATTGTTAGATTTTAAATAAGCTGGTGGACCCCACGAAGTTGATAATATTTTTATAGGCTGACCAAGTGAGTTTTCCGCAGCATTATAAAATTCCACAACCCTATCAATCATTGTGGGGTCGTAATCATAAGCATTCCTAACACGAAGGATATCCAAACTTAATTCACCGAATATAGCGTCGTAAATTTCGCTTTTATTTGGATGAGCAATTAACCAGCCTTCATAATATGCTAATGCCGCTCCAAAACCTTCAACTTTCTGATATTTTGTTTTAATGTCAATGGCAATATCTAAATCAGATTGAGCGTATGTTGAAAAAGCCAAAAGGTAACTTGTAATAAAAATCAAATATTTCATCATAATCAGTTTTTAATGTTTGTTAACGGGAGGTTATGAAGCGTAGGCTTGTGTTACACCTGTGACAAGCCTATGCTTTATTAGCCATTGTGTGTGCCCTGCATGAGCAGCAGTGAACCTACACCCGAAGTTCTAGAAAACGTTCAAAAATACAAATTATCTTCAATAAACCTCATGTGTAGGCCATTTTTATCCATAGGGTTCAAGTCCTGAGTGGGCGGTCCGGCAGCTGCCGGATCGAACCATTAGCAAGTGACACTTTGTGCTACGGCATAAACGTAGTCGTCAAGGGTGACCTTGGGAGTGAAGGAAGTCAAACGACAATTGTATAGCTATCTTGAATGCCTTAATAAATATATTAACCTGAGTTCGATTCTTAACTAATAGAATATCAGCATCATATGAAAAAATAACTTCACGAATAATTGCAAAATAAAATGGATTTTACTAATTTAAAAGCCTGATAAACAATTAATTATAAGTAAAATCCATGTATTTAAGTAAAGATAAAGTTACGGAAATTTTCGTTTTAGTTGATGAATTCTGCATTGAATTTGAAAAAACAATCTGCCAGCACAGCCTGGGTAATGAACCCAAGAAAAAGCCTAAAATGAGCAAAAGTGAAGTGATGACTATAATGATTTTGTTTCATTTTGGGGCTTTCAAAAACCTAAAGCATTTCTATTTATTTTATGTGAAAGAACATTTAAATCAGGAGTTCCCTAAAACAGTATCTTACAATAGGTTTGTTGAGGTGCTCCAACAAACAGCTTTAACCATGACATTGTTCTTGAAAACCTGCTGTCTGGGAGAATGCACTGGAATATCGTTTGTAGATTCTACACCTATTCGCGTATGTAAAAATAAACGCATACAAAGGCACAAGGT
>JBNKGY010000003.1:0-46533 GCA_050290065.1 Marinilabiliaceae bacterium | reverse complement strand
ATTCCGCGCTTTCTTTAATCTCTATTTTCGAAGGTCTTCCCATGAATCAAAGATACAACATATTAGGCGCATTATGAAATATAATTGGTATTACTAGCTCGCAGCAGACACCTGTTATTTAAGTCCCCTGAAAAATGGACGGCTTCTCAAAAAGAAAGAGCTATGCTGTTATTTCAAAGATATCCTGAAATAAAAAAGGCTTACTACTTATCTCAGGATTTAAAAATGGCATACAACCATATGTGTGATAAAGAAGTAGGTTGGCTCAAACTGGCTCATTGGGTTGAAAAAGTCAGGCAGAGCGGATTTAAATCTTTCAATACCATTGCCGATACATTTTTTAATTACTATGATAATATATCAAACTACTTTAACAACAGAAGTACTAATGCTGCAGCCGAATCATTTAATGCTAAAATCAAAGAATTCAGAAGACAATTCAGAGGAGTCACAGATATTAAATTCTTCCTTTACAGACTTACTAAAATCTACGCTTAATTAACATATTTACAATATAGACCCAAAATTAATGGGTGATCCAACTGTTTCTCTAAAACGTTCAATGTTATTTAATTCACTTAACACTATGCCTTCCACGTATTGTTGAGCTTTGTTGAAATTATTCTTTGTCTTGTTTTTGAAAAAACTCTGGTAATTAGAAAGATATGAACACAGGTGCGTAGTCACCCCAAGCAGTGTTTTACCATTAATTTTATTTTTATTTATTCGATTCTCACGTTACCCATAGCTCTTTGGATTATTGCTTTTTTATTTGACTACAAAATACTAAATATCAGCCTAATAAACAAATAATGATACTTTGTTTTAATCTGTTAAAGTAGAACTAAGACGGTTAAGAGATTAACTGCTGATTTGGACGACAAATATAGGGAGAGAATATTAAATTGTTAAAAGCGATTTCCCTGCTTACTAGCCCTTTCAAAAAGTATTAAAAAGCAACAGCTGGTGAAAAGTGCAACTATAGTATCCCAGATGAATCGCCGTATATGCTTGAGGAGAAAGTTCTGGTAGAGCTTTTAATGAAAAAGACAAGCGTAGTTAGTGTGGTAATTACTTAATAAGCTAACTATTTTTTTAAGACTTCTCCCGTATAAGTCCAACGAAACGGCTTTGCTCGTGTTGTATTGTATGTTTTGACATATTCGATGAGTTGAGATGCCAGCTGTTCTGAAGATTGCCAAATGCCACCTTTTACAACATCTTTTGTTAATATGTTAAACCATATTTCTACTTGGTTCAACCAAGATGAATATGTCGGTGTAAAATGTAATTGAATCTTCCTTTTACCTTCCAGTCATTCCTTAATGTCCTTGTGTTTATGTATTGAAAGATTGTCGGCAATTATATGAAGTTTTTTATTGCGATATTTTCTATCAAGAGTTTTTAAGAATTTTAAAAAATTTTCGGCATCATTCGATTTTATTTTTTTGGCAGTGACTTCTCCTGTATGTACTGCAAGTGCAGCTATCAAGGAAACTGTTCCATTGCGCTTGTATGTAGCTGTTTGCCTTTTGGGATTGCCAGGTCTTAATGGAAGCTCTGGCTGCGTCCTATCCAGAGCTTGTATTTGTGTCTTTTCGTCAACGCAAATAACCAAAGCATTTTCGGGAGGAGACATGTAAAGCCCTACAATATTTGCCATTTTTGCCTCAAACTCAGGATCTTTTGAATTGCCGCACCAGTATTCTATTTTGTGAGGTTTTAAATCAGCCCGTTTAAGTATTTGGAAAACTTTAGACTGGCTAATGCCAACTTCTTTTGCTATGCGTTTTTGAGACCAGTTAGTATAGCCTCCATTTGGTTTGCTACAAGCTTTTTCTATTACCATTGCTTGTTGCTCAGGAGTAATAGTTTTGGGTTTTCCGCTTCGATGGGCATCTTTAAGCCCATCAATGCCATGTGCCCGAAATCGTTGCCGCCATTTATTTACAACAGGCTTACTTAATCCTGTTCGTTTAACTATTTCATCCAAAGGTAAACCTTGCTCTGAAAATAAGATTATCTCAGCACGCTCAACGTATCGTTTTTCAAGCTTGCGCGAGCGGCTCATTGTAAGAAGTAGTTCCTTCTCATCAATGGTTAACTGTATGGGTTTTCCTATCCTTGCCATATGACAAAGATAATAAAATAATAGTTAATTAATTTAATAATTATCACACTAGTATAAACTTAATATATCTAAAAATATTTAACGCCAACCTCATAGTGAAATTGGTATTATCACTTATGAGGCTTAAAACAGAAAAGCCGTTCCTAATAATTAAGAACGGCTTTCACTATATTTAAAGAATTTAAATTCTATAGAGAATTGATTATACTAATCCGGCAAATCCCATAAAAGCAAGGGCTAAAATTCCAGCTAATAACAATGCAATAGGTGTACCTTTCATGCCTTTGGGTAGATCAACCAGGTCAAGTTGCTCACGAATACCTGCAAATATGATAAGTGCTAATCCAAAACCGATGGCTGTTGCAGTAGAAAAGACCACAGCTTCTAATAAGTTTAAGTCTTTTTGGATAGTCATAATTGCTACCCCCAGAATCGCACAGTTTGTTGTTATTAAAGGAAGAAATACTCCTAAAGCCTGATATAAAGGTGGACTTACTTTTTTTAGGATAATTTCCACTAATTGTACCAACGATGCAATAACTAAGATAAAGGTAATGGTTTGTAAATAACCAACATTAAAAACGTCAAGTACATATTTTTGAACCATATAGGTTACGATTGTTGCAATTACCATTACAAAAGTAACCGCACCAGTCATACCTACACCTGTTGATATTTTTTTTGATACTCCAAGGAACGGACAAATTCCAAGGAATTGTGCCAATACAATGTTATTAACAAATATGGCTGATATAAATATTAATACGTATTCCATGTTTTAGGCTTTTTTTAATTTGTTGATAATAGCAATTAAATATCCTAACGCAATAAATGCACCCGGAGCTAATACAAAAACCAACATTCCGTAGCTTTCAGGATATATTACAATATCAAATATTTTTCCGCTTCCTAACAGTTCTCTTACAGAACCCAGTATTGTTAATGCCATTGCAAATCCTAAGCCCATACCAGCACCGTCAATCAATGATGAAAATGCACTGTTTTTTGAGGCAAATGCTTCTGCTCGTCCTAGTACTACACAGTTAACTACAATAAGTGGAATAAATAATCCCAGTGATTCAAATAAGGCAGGCAGATAGGCTTGCATAAGTAATTCAACCACAGTTACAAATGAGGCAATAATGACAATGAAAGATGGAATTCGTACTTTATCAGGAATTAAATCCTTTACTAATGAAACAACCAGGTTACTCATAATAAGTACAAATGTGGTTGCAAGTCCCATTCCTAAACCATTAATGGCAGAGGATGTTACACCAAGTGTTGGACACATACCCAATAACAAGGTAAATACGGCATTCTCTTTAAAGAAACCTTTTGAAAAATTACTCCATTGATTCATTGTTGGCCTCCTTCCGTTTCATTGTTAGTTGAAACTGTATTATTTGATTTTTCTTGTTCTGAATATGTTGAGTAAGCTACTCTAATAGCATCTAAAAATGCACGAGAACTAATAGTAGCAGCAGTAATAGCATCCACATCTCCGCCATCCTTGGAAACGGTCATATTTACAGATGCAGGATTTAATCCCAAAATAGATTGTTTTCCCTTATCCATTCTGAACCAGTCATTCATTTTAGATCCTAATCCAGGTGTTTCTTTGTGCTCAAGGACTGAATAATTGATTATGGTACCATCAGGTTTTAAGCCTACCATTACTTTTATCTCACCACTAAATCCTTTTTCTGTTTTCGACGATATAGCTACCCCTAATAAATTATCTCCATCCTTACATGGGAATACTTTCAGTTTGAAACCTTCAGCAGATGTAAGTTCATACATTTCGTCTGTAGGATTGTTATTAAATCCGGGAACTACCTGTTCGATAGCTTTTTGTTGTTTTGCCATTTTGGCGGCAGCAATAGGTTCTTTGGTCACTTTGTAAACCATCCCAAGCGCACCTCCTGCAATTGCTGTAATTATAAGCAATGCAAGTACCATGTTTACTAATGTTGATTCTGTTTTTGCCATGATTTACAATTTATTTAACTACAGCCGGTTTTTCACCAAAGCGTTTAGGTTTAATATACTTGTCAATTAAAGGTACAAATGCATTCATAATTAAAATGGCAAATGAAATTCCTTCAGGATAGGCTCCAAATACACGAATAGCAACTGTTATAAATCCAATACCTATTCCAAATATAATTCCACCTTTATTACTCATTGGAGAACTAGAATAATCCGTTGCCATAAATATGGCTCCCAATAATAATCCTCCAGAAAGGATATGGAATGTGGGAGGGGCAAAGCTAGCAGAATCAACCAAGTGAAGCAATCCTGCAAAAATGTATACCGTTCCAATAACAGCAACCGGAATATGCCAGGTGATTATTTTACGTATCAACATGATAATAAGGCCTAGAATAATAGCTGCTCCGGCCATTTCTCCGGCACTACCTGAAGTGAATCCCCAAAACATGTCTGAATAACTAGGTAACTTATCTAATATCTGTGCTGGTAATTCTCCATTGCCAATAGCTTCTTTCATCTGTGCTAAGGGAGTGGCTCCTGAAGTCATATCAGCAAATTTCATTGGAAGTTCTCCCGGGTTAACCCACGCTGTCATTTGAACCGGGAAGGAGATGAGTAGAAATACTCTACCTACTAATGCCGGATTAAATGGATTGTTTCCAATACCTCCAAATGACATTTTACCTATTCCTATAGAAACAAGAGCCCCTATGATAATAATCCAGATTGGCATTACTGCTGGTAAGTTAAATGCTAGTAACATTCCTGTAATAATAGCTGAGCCATCACTCACAGTAACTTCACATCTGATAACATATTTTTGAATTACATACTCAAAAAATACACAAGCCAATACTGAAGTGGCCACAACAGATAGGGTGCCAATTCCAAAATTGTATACTGAAGCAATCAATACCGGAATCATAGCAATGACTACACCGTACATATTTTTTTTCACACTGTCACCGCTATGAATGTGTGGTGAAGGTGAAATAGTTAATGTGCTCATATCTTATTCGTTTGTCTTTATTTCGTATCTAATTTTATTTGGTGCGGCTTCTCATGATTTGACCTACCTTACCTTTTCCTAATCTGATGTAATCCAATAATGGTCTGTTAGCAGGACATGTATAACTACATGAACCACATTCAATACAATCCATTATTTTACATTCTTCAGCTTTATCCCATATGGCTTTATCCGATACAGTCATTAACAAATACGGTTCTAATCCCATTGGGCAAACAGAAATACATTTACTACATTTTATACAGTTCTGTATTTTTTTGCGTTTTGCTTCCTCGCTCTTAATAATTAAAATACCGGAGCTTCCTTTTGTAACGGGTACATCCGTAGTTGTTAATGCCTTACCCATCATAGGTCCACCACCAACAATTTTACCGGTATCTTCAGGAAGACCCCCAGCTGCTTCAATAAGGCCGTTAATTTGGGTTCCGATTCTTGTTAAGAAATTAGATGGTTTTGAAACTGATTTACCTGTGACGGTAACTACCCTTTCGATCAAAGGTTTGTTTTTCTGAACAGCCTCGTATACCGCAATGGTTGTTCCTACGTTTTGAACAACAGCTCCCACTTCAATTGGTAATTTGCCAGATGGGATTTGTCTTTTTATACAAGCATCGATTAATTGCTTCTCACCTCCTTGTGGGTATTGAACCTTTAGGGCTTCAATAGAGATTCCCGGATAATCAGAAGACAGTTTGGTGAGATGGTCAATGGCATCTTTTTTATTGTTTTCAATACCAATTATAGCTTTGTCAACCTTTAAAGCTTTCATTAATATTTGAGTTCCCACCATGATTTCCTCACCTTTTTCAAGCATCAATTGATGATCTGCAGTTAAGTATGGTTCGCACTCAACCGCATTCAGGATAAGTACATCGCATTTTTTTCCGGGAGGAACAGATAGTTTTACGTGAGAAGGAAAAGTAGCACCACCAAGTCCTACAATACCAGCATAAGCAATTTTCTTAATAATATCTTCCGGAGAATCTGTGATCTCTTTCTTTAACACTGATGATTTATCGATATCTTCTTCCCATTCATCATCCTCCACATTAATAATTATAGCAGTTTTTCTATAACCACTAGCATCAACTATTTCATCTATTTTAAAAACAGTACCAGAAACAGAGGAGTGAATGTTTGCCGAAACAAAACCTGATGATTTTGCAATAAGAGTTCCTGCTTTAACAGTATCTCCTTTTTTTACTACAGGAGTAGCAGGTGCACCAATATGCTGTGCAATAGGTATGAAAACCTGCGAAGGAACCGGCAATACTTCAATGGCTTTACCAGCTGAAAATTTGTTTTCAGGAGGATGAATACCTCCAAGTGAAAATGTTTTTAACACGATTATTCCTCCTTATTTTTTATATCCGAAGATGAATTATTATCACTTTTAGCAGTTGCAGTTTTTGTAGGCACTGCTTCTTTGTCTGTGGTTATTGGTTTCACTTTTTTAGGTGGAAAGTTTGTTTCATGTATTGCATTGGTTGGACAAACAGGAGCACACTTACGACAAAGCTTGCACTTGTTATAGTCAATATAAGCCAAATTGTTTTCTACCGTAATGGCATCAAACGGACATTCTTTTTCACATTTTCTACAACCGATACATGCTACTGAACAAGCTTTTTTAGCAACTCCACCTTTATCCTGATTGATACATGATACAAAGACTCTTCTTCCTTTGGGACCAACCTTTCGGAGCTCAATAATATCTTTCGGACAAGCATCAACACATGCACCACAAGCCACACAGTTATCTTTTACAACTGGTAGCCCGGTTTTTTTATCCATGTAAATGGCATCAAAATCACAAGCTTCAACACAATCTCCACAACCTAAACACCCAAAACTACAACCTGTATCTCCACCATATAAAGAGGCAGCAACAGCGCATGAAGTGGCTCCATCGTAATGATTTGTTTTTGGACGGTTGTCACAATTCCCATTGCATCTAACAACAGCAATCAATGGATCTGCAGCTTTTACTTCTTTGCCTAAAATACCAGCTGCTGCGTTCATCGTTTCAGCACCTCCAACCGGACAATTAAGATCTGAAATGTCGTCACTTTTTACCAAAGCTTCTGCAAAAGCTCTACAACCAGGAAACCCACATCCTCCACAATTCGCAGCAGGTAGTACTTCTTCTACCTGATCAATTCGTGGGTCTTCAAACACTTTGAATTTTTGGGCTATAAAATAAAGCACAAGGGCAGCAATTGTACCCAAAATTGCAAGTGTTAAAATTGTTATTATAACTACATTCATTTTATATGGTTTTAATCTATTCGATAACTTTCTTAATACTAAACGTAAATGTTTTTTGTAGTTTAGAGGTATACAGCTTGAGAATAAAAAAGTATGGAACTAAAATGGCCAGACTTATTAATCCGGAAATTCCTTCACTTTGTGTTAACCAAAAAGAAATAAATAAGGTGACAAAAACGAGTATGAAAGGTAATATGTAAGCTAAAAAAGATGCCTTTAAACCAAGTGATTTTTTACCTTGAATAATAACTTTCTGACCCACCTTTAAATCGTGGAAGCCTATCGAAGTTACATCTATCACTTTTTCTTTCATGTCTGATGCTGTGCAAGCACCTTTTGCATGACATGATGCGCAGGCTGATTCGTTTATAATACAAACTTTCACCTGTCCAGATTTAACTTCTTCTATATATCCTGTATGTTCAACCAAACTGAATTCCGACATGATTTTTTAAGGATTTTCAGAACAAATGTAATTAATATGGTATTATGGGAAAGTGACTTGAGCTATTTGGAATTGGTATAAATAAATAGAAGTGTAATTCAGACATTACAAAACACTGATAGATAGTGTAAAGTAGAGATTGCAATTTTAGTTATACGCATTAATTTTTTTTTATGAGCATTTTTAAATGCTGATGTTTTTCATGTTACGCATTGATAGATTGGTGGTTATAAAGAAAAATTTCTTTAATTATTTTGACTTGTTTGTATTGAAATTCTGCAGATTATTCATTAAAAATATCACTTTGATAGGTGCTTTTCATGAAATTATCTTAATGATGGATGGTTTTTAGTTAATATCAGAACTTTAATTATTGCGAATGTAATACCTGTAACCTCGGAGCCCTGGCTGGTGATTTATCATCTAATTGAAAATATAAGAATTGGATAAATCTAAAAGTTATATGTGATAAGTCAATGGATATTTATTTAACCTGTATTGTGAAATCGGCTACTTTAGACATAAATATTTCATCATTCTGATTACCTGTTAGTTGTTGTCTTTTATGTTACCTGAAAAGGAAAAGCTTGTATTTAGGTTAATAGACATTCTAATGCATATTAAGGATTTACGGATTTACTGAATTAATTTCTTTCGTCCATAATTTACGGTATTCTTTAGGCGTAAAATTTGTGATAGATTTAAATATACGGTTGAAGTTAGATAAATTATTAAACCCGCATTCGAATGCAATTTCTGATATTCTTTTGTCTGAATAATTCAAAAGTTTGCAGGCTTGAGAAACCCTTAATTCATTGATGTAATTAATTAACGTATTACCAGTTTTTCGTTTGAAAAAATTACAGAATGCCGTTGTGCCCATGTTAAATTGTCGGGCAATTTCATTTAAGGTTAATTTGTTTTGGTAATTTTCGGAGATATACTTTATTGTGTCTGTTATACGGCTTAATGAATTATCCTTATCCACTTTATTATAAGACAAGGAGGCTAAAAGGTGATAGTTATTTGATGTTGCAAGTTGTTGGAGCAATTGCATAATGGAAATAAATCTGGTAAAATCATCCTTTATTTCCGGAAGATGCAATAACAAGTCATGACTTTGTTTCGAGATTTCTGTAGAGAAATGTATACCACGTTGTGAATCATCCAACATCTTAATAATTTGCCGGCACTCAGGACGCTGTGAGAGTAATTGATATAAGTCTTCTCCAAATTGTATAATTACAGCTTTTACCTTTTCATTAGCTTTATTGTTTGTGAATATTTCATTGTTTGAATATGTATGAGGTAATTTGCTGCCTAAAAGCACAAGATCTCCTTCATTAAATGTTTCTCTTGCGTCTCCAATATATTTGATTCCATAGCTTTTAACGACATATATAATCTCATATTCGTCATGAAAATGAAGGGGAGTTGAAAAATAGAAATCTTTATTCCATCTTGCAATTAGCGAACTTCCCGGATTGTATGAAACTTTCTCGTAAATTAAAGACATGAAATGATATTTTAATTTAAAATGTGAAAATAGTATTAGTAATACAAATAAATATACTTGTTTGCAAAAATGTGACAGAATAAATTTGAGCTATTCGAATTAACAAAGAATTGAACTGTTAACCTCAGTTCGATTAAAATTAAAGAGCTCAGATTTTATTAAATGATTGATATACAATATAAATTTTGAAGCATAGCGAGCTATGGTGATAAAGTTTAGAGCAGTAGATCGGTCATTTAATGAAACAATAGTAATTTCCACTTATAAACAACTGTTTTCTTCGTCATATTTGCTTGCCATAGCACGCTATGCCTTCGCAAATATTCCTTGAAACCAATTATTTATAAGTGGTCTGAGCCATTAATTTTATGTCGAACTGAGGTTGTTATATATTTAAAAAGAACTAAGAAATGAATAATCAATTATTTGATATTTCCGGTAAAGTTGCCATTGTTACCGGAGGTGGAGGTGTGTTAGGTGGAAGTATTTCTAAAAGCTTGATAGAGGCAGGATGTAAAGTGGTAGTGCTGGATATTAGGGAAGAGAATGTAAATAATCGGGTTGCTGAACTTAAAGAATTAGGTGGGGAGTCTATTGGTTTTGTTTCCAATGTGTTGGATGTGGAAGAAATGAAAAACACCAGAGATAAGATATTATCTGAATGGGGTAAAATCGACATCTTGGTAAATGCAGCGGGAGGTAATTTACCCGGAGCAACTTTAACTGAGGAACAAACAGTCTTTGATATGAAAATCGAAGATTTCGAAAAAGTGACTAATTTGAATATGAATGGTACGGTATATCCATGTCTGGTTTTTGGTGAAACCATGGCAAAAGCAGGTAGTGGAAGTATTATTAATGTTTCCTCAATGGCTACTTTATCTGCAATTACAAGAGTGCCAGGATATTCGGTTGCTAAAAGTGGAATAGATATATTTACAAAATGGATGTCAATGGAGATGGGAACTAAATTTGGTGAAAAAGTGAGGGTAAATGCTATTGCCCCCGGATTTTTCATAGGCGATCAGAATAGAAAAGTACTGATTAATCCTGATGGATCACTGACAGAAAGAAGTAAAAAGGTAATTGCCCGTACTACGATGAAACGGTTTGGAGATATCAGTGAATTAAATGGTATTGTTCAATTTTTGTGTTCTGATGCTGCTAGTTTTATAACAGGAGTTATTATTCCTGTTGATGGAGGATTTAGTTCGTTTAGTGGTGTTTAAATCAGGATAAAATGAAACTAGTAAAAACATTACGATGGTTCGGTAAAAATGATCCGGTTACTTTATCTGATATAAAACAAACCGGAGCAACCGGCATTGTTACCGCTTTACATCATATTCCCAATGGAGAAGTTTGGAGTAAGAAAGAGATTTTAACTGTAAAAGAAGAAATTGAATCACACGGGTTATCCTGGGAAGTAGTTGAGAGCTTACCTGTAACTGAGGATATTAAAAAGGCAACGGCCAAACGCGACGAAGTAATTGCTAATTACAAGGAAAGCGTTAAAAATCTGGGAGAATGTGGTATAAAGACTGTTTGTTACAATTTTATGCCGGTTTTGGATTGGGCACGAACCGATTTGCAATATAAACTTCCTGATGGAGGAGAGGCTATGTATTTTAATGCTAGCTTATTTGCTGCTTTCGATATATTTATTTTAAAGAGACCTGATGCCGAGTTGGATTATACAAAGGAACAGCTTGACAAGGCAAAGCGTGTTTATGTTAAAATGACGAAAGAAGAGGCCGATGCTTTGGCTCATAATATCATTATTGTTACACAATCCTTCGTTGATGGTGCGGTCGATGAAAATGAAAAAGATCCAAAGTCAATATTTCTCAAGCTATTAGCTGAATATGATGATATTGATAAGAATACACTTCGGGAAAATTTTGCCTGTTTTTTAAATGAGGTCATTCCTGTAGCTGAAGAATATGGGGTTAATTTTGCAGTTCACCCTGATGATCCTCCGTTCCCATTGTTGGGATTACCAAGGATTGTAAGTAGCGCTGAAGATTTTGAATGGTTGGAGAAGGCTTGTCCATCTTTGAATAATGGGATAACATTTTGTGCCGGATCTTTAAGTGCCGGAGTAAATAATGATTTACCAGAACTGTTTAAACGCTTTGGTGAGCGCGTTCATTTCTTGCATTTGAGAAGTACTCAACTGGTAGGTAACGGTGATTTTTATGAAGCTTCACATCTGGAGGGAAATGCCAGAATGATGGATTTAATGAAAGCCATCATCGAAGAGCAGAAGAACAGAAACACAGCTGGCAGGTCGGATTTAAATATTCCCATGCGCCCTGATCATGGCCATAAAATTCTGGATGATTATAATCGAAAGGCAAATCCGGGTTATCCTTTGATAGGAAGATTAAAAGGTTTGGCTGAATTAAGCGGACTTGAATGCGGAATGCGTTATTTAATGAAATAAAATCATTGTTTTTGAATCAAATAATTAACTAATTAAACTCCAGTTCATTTTTTGACGTGCTAATTTAGTTAGTTGTTTGTTGAGTACTTGATTTTCAATCTTCTCCAGCGTAGGGTCCTTGTCCAGGATTGCTGAGGCCACATTTCTGGCATGTTGTAGTAATTGAGAATCGCGGGTTATATTGGCAATTTTTAATTCAAATGGCAGTCCGCTTTGTTGTGTTCCTTCCAGATCCCCCGGACCACGAAGTTTCATGTCAGCTTCGGCAATTTCAAATCCATCATTGGAATCCACCATGATGCTCATTCTTTTCTTTGTGTCTTCTCCTAATTTATGACCTGTCATTAATATGCAATAACTCTGTTCCGCACCACGTCCTACTCTTCCTCGCAACTGATGTAATTGTGAAAGGCCAAAGCGTTCAGCACTTTCTATGATCATCACAGAAGCATTCGGTACATTTACTCCTACCTCAATAACCGTAGTGGCTACTAATATTTGAGACTGACCAGAGGAAAATTCCTGCATGGCAGCATCTTTTTCTGCAGGTTTCATTTTACCATGAACCATAGTAGTTTTATAGTCTGGAAATGCCGATTGCATATATTCATATCCTTCAGCAAGATTTTTAAAATCCATTTTCTCCGACTCTTCAATCAAAGGGTAAACCACATAAATTTGCCTTCCCTTTTCAATCTCAGCTTTTATAAAATGATTTAGGTTGTTTCTGCGGTTATGAAAATAATGTTTGGTTTCTATTGGTTTTCTTCCCGGAGGTAACTCGTCAATCACAGATACATCCAGGTCTCCATATACCGTCATGGCTAAAGTTCGCGGAATAGGAGTGGCTGTCATCACTAATATGTGTGGTGGACAAATGTTCTTTTTCCATAGTCTGGCTCGCTGAGCAACACCAAAGCGATGTTGTTCGTCGATAATTACCATCCCTAAATTATTAAACTGAACAACGTCTTCAAGCAGCGCATGGGTGCCTATTAAAATCTGGAGATCACCAGACTTTAATTCAGCATGAATCACCTCTCTATCTTTCTTTTTAGTAGAGCCGGTAAGTAGTTTAACATTCAGCTCCATGCCGTTAAGTAACTCTATGATGGATTCATAATGCTGTGTTGCAAGTATTTCTGTAGGCGCCATTAAACAAGCCTGATAATTGTTATCAAGAGCAATGAGCATTACCATCAAGGCCACCATTGTTTTTCCACTGCCAACATCACCTTGTAATAATCTGTTTAACTGTTTTCCGGAACCAACGTCATTCCTGATTTCTTTAATTACTCTTTTTTGAGCATTGGTCAATTCAAAAGGCAGGTTGTTAAAGAAGAAGTGATTGAAATAATCTCCTACAGTTGAAAAAATATGACCTTTTATATTCTGATTACGCTGTGTTTTAAGTTTGAGTATGCTTAACTGGATGTAAAATAACTCTTCAAATTTCAGTCTGAACTGGGCTTGTTGAAGCTCCTGACTGTTTTTTGGAAAATGAACTGTTCTCAGTGCCTGATCCAATAGCATTAATTTATATTGCTGTATGATATAGGATGGTAATGTTTCAGATATTAATCCTTGAAAAGAGAGAAAAATATTTTGTTCCATTTTCTGAATCGATTTTGAATTCAGATAATGGTTTTTCATCTTTTCAGTGGTGTGATAAAAGGCTTGTAATCCCGATGATATCTTAGGTTTATTAGGATCTACCTTTTCTATTTCGGGATGAACAATATTGTATGAGTTGTTGAATTTACTGGGTTTCCCGAAGATGATGTATTCAGCGTTTGGATCAAGACCGGATTTAATTTGCTTAATGAATTTAAACCATACCAATTCGATAACTCCTGTGTTGTCAGCAAATTTAGCCACTAAGCGCTGAGAACGACCACTTCCTATGGTATTTAAACCAATTACTTTACCTTTTAACTGAATATGAGATGAAGTACTGCTTATTTCCCTGATTTTATAAGTCCTACTTCTATCTACATATTTATAGGGGAAATGATAAAGCAAATCCTCATAAGATTGTATTTTCAACTCATTTTTGAGTAAATCAGCCTTTTTCTGACCAACTCCCGGTAAATATGTGATATCTTTTATGGCTAATTCCGACATTTAAATAATTTGATATTGTACGAATTGGAAAGCCAAAAATACTAGATTCTAAGTTATACTGCAAGGGATGCAAATACACCAGAGAGGCTATATTGCAGTTTTGTGAGTAAAAGAGAAGGTTTTTCCCGGAGAAATATAGAACGTTTTATCTCTGACATTTCTCCAGGCCTATCTCTATTGTATAATTATAGCTTAATTTTGATTGACTTACTTGCTTTGTTGGCTTTGTCACGAGCTGATTCAATGGATTCACCACGAGCTAAACAAACACCCATTCTTCTTTCACCATTTACTTCAGGTTTTCCAAATAAGCGAATTTGTGTATCAGGTTCACTAAGTGCTTGTTCCAGTCCGGAAAAAGTAACCTGAGTAGAATCGCCTTTAACCATAATTACACTACTTGCAGCAGGTGAATGCTGTACGATATTTGGTATAGGTAGTCCTAATATGGCTCTCACATGTAATGCGAATTCACTCAGATCTTGTGAAATCATTGTAACCATTCCGGTGTCATGTGGACGAGGAGACAGTTCACTAAAATATACTTCATCCCCCTTGATAAAGAATTCAACACCAAATAGTCCTCTTCCTCCAAGGGCTTTAACTACCTTTTCAGCAATGAACTGAGCATCTTTAAGAGATTTTTCGCTCATGGGCTGAGGTTGCCATGATTCCTGATAGTCCCCACCTTCCTGGCGGTGACCAATTGGAGCACAAAATGAAATCCCATCCACATGGCTTATGGTAAGCAGTGTGATTTCATAATCAAAGTCCACAAAACCTTCAATAATAACGCGATCACTATTCCCACGGGCTCCTTCCAAAGCATAATTCCACGAATAGTCAATGTCATCATTGCTCTTAACAACACTTTGTCCTTTTCCGGAAGAGCTCATAATCGGTTTTACCACACATGGAAAACCGATCTCACCAATACCTGCTTCAAACTCCTCTTTTGTACCTGCAAATTTGTATGGAGAAGTCTTTAATCCAAGTTCCTCTGCAGCCAAAGTTCTGATGCCTTCTCTGTTCATAGTCAATTTGGTGGCATTGGCTGTTGGAATCACATTGAAACCTTCTTTTTCCAATTCAATCAAAGTTTCAGTTGCTATAGCCTCTACTTCAGGAATAATATAATCCGGTTTCTCGTCTCTGATTATTTTAGCCAAAGACTCACCGTCGAGCATTGATACCTCATAGCTCCTGTGAGCCACTTGCATAGCAGGTGCGTTTTTATATTTGTCAATAGCGATCACTTCAACTCCGTAACGTTGAAGTTCTATCACAACTTCTTTACCTAATTCACCTGAACCTAGCATTATAACTTTAGTCGCAGTTGGAGATAGAGGGGTGCCTAATACTGCGTTTGATGTTTTATTCATTATTGATTGGGTATAATAAATTTAAAGCCACAAAATTAGGTTTTTATTCTATATTTCAAATATGATATAAGTTGGTTAAATGATTTTCAGGATATAAAATTATTTAATCCTACTATTGCTTTAGAAATCTTATTTTCCCTTGAAAATCATCAAAACAAGATTCATCTCCACGCACCAGAGCGATGCTTCTGATAATTGGATCGGAATAAGTTATGTCTCAGTTTTTTGGAATCTTTTTTGTCAAATTTTCAATGTTCAAAGCAAATTTCTTATATAATTCCGTGTTAAAGTCTTAACTTACGATGGTCATTCATTATATTAAGTACATAAAAATCAAATGATATTAAAAATGTTGATTACTAAATGTACTTCTATTAATAATTGGGTGACTATACTATTTTGTATATGAAAAGAAATATCACCGGAAATTAGAATTACTCCTGATAAAAAAATGTACATGGATTCAAGAATTAATGGAATAGCACTTAGTGGAGGTGGAGCACGAGGCATTGCTCATATTGGTGTATTAAAAGCATTTGAAGAGTATAAGATAGATTTTCAAAAAGTATCCGGTGCCAGTATGGGGGCAATAGTTGGGGTGTTATATGCATCAGGATATTCATCTGATGAAATAGCAAGGATTTTAAAAGAAGAAAAAATTTATAAATGGTTTAAAATTGAATGGTTTAGTGGAGGATTATTAAGTTTGGTTGGAGTGAAGGATATATTGTTTAAATATGTAAAGCATGATGACTTTTCTAAACTTGAGAGACAATTTTCAGTAAGTATATCAAACCTGAATAAAGGTAAAGGAGAAATGGTGAATAAGGGAACCAATTTGTTGGATTATGTTATTGCCAGTGCCAGTGTACCTTTATTGTTTACCCCAGTAACAATAAATGGTTTTAGTTATATAGATAGAGGTCTTTTTAATAATTTGCCAACAGAAACGCTGGTTGGAGATAGCGATTATATTTTTGGCTCTAATATGATGCCTTTAGGTAGAATTGATGAAATAGAGTCCGCAAAACAAGTAGCAGAAAGAGTTTTTAGTTTGGCTATAGCTCAAAATGTATGGAGAAGTCGGAATTATTGTGATTTTTTTATCGAACCACGTTCAATTGTTGAATTTGCAACCTGGGATTATTCTAAAATAGATGAGTTAATTGAAGTGGGGTATAAGGCGGCCATAAAAGTTATTAAAAGATTTGTTTTGAGAGAGTTCAAAGAATTACAGAAGGATTAATAAAATAACGTATTACTTAAAATTAGAGTTCTAAAAATATATCTGGATATAATCCTTGTAGTATTCGCAACTTATTTTTATACGTTTTGTGTTTGCGTTTATATGAAATTTGTGACACTTAACTATTCATTTATCTTTGCAACAAAACATTACACGTGAACTGGTTTCAATTAAAATCCTATCTAAAATACATAAGTAAAGCTGGTTACAGAAGGGGGCATCGTATTCACCCACCTTTCGCATTTTATTTAGTTCGTCATTTATTTTACGAAAAGCACAAATTTTATCATTTTGATGTGATAGATGAATTGCGTGAAGATCTTTTGTTGTCGGATGAAGAAATTAAAGTTAATGATTTTGGTGTTGGCTCAAAAAAGTTTAAGAGCAATATTAGGAGTATTAAAAATTTGGTTAAATATAATGCTACATCAAAACAACAGGGAGAGTTAATATCCCGTTTGGTTAATTATTTTAAACCACATAATATTATTGAATTGGGTACTTCTCTGGGTATTGGAAGTATGTATCTTGCCATGCCCAACTCTCAATCAGCATTACATACAATTGAAGGTTGTTCGAATATTGCAGAGGCTGCCCGAAAAAATTTTAATAATTTAAATATTTCTAATATCTATTCATATGTTGGTGATTTTAAAGATGTGTTACCTGGCATTTTGAATCAATTAGAAAATGTTGACATGGTGTATTTCGACGGGCATCATGATTATCAGGTAACGCTTGATTACTTTAATATGTGTTTAGAAAAAGCATCCTCATCAGCTCTTTTTATTTTTGATGATATATATTGGTCCAAAGGAATGACTGATGCATGGAAAGAAATTGTCAGGCACCCCCAGGTGTCGGTTTCATTCGATTTGTTTCATTTTGGGATTGCTATATTAAAAAAAGAAGTTAAAAAGCAACATTATATGATCAGATGGCCTTAGCCTGAATTATTTACAAATAATTCTACTACAAGCATCAAAATATTTGAGAAAAAGCAAATGCTCAAATTTCATTTTTCAAAATAGTTCACTATTCCTACAATCTGAAATTCTCCGCTTCACTTTTTCTCTTTGCTTTTGAGACTTTCGTAACGAATATTTATGAATACATCAGGCTAGATATAAGCAATATATTTACACATATCAGGTTATTGTTATTAGTGGGTATAAAATGATCTTTATTTAAAAACCAGATTCAAGAAATACTATGCAAGAAAATGTAATTGAAATTAAAGGAATTACTAAATATTATCAGGTAGGAACTCAGGTAGTGAAAGCGTTACGAGGTGTGGATTTAAGTATTGAAAAAGGAGAGTACGTAGCTATTATGGGGCCTTCAGGTTCTGGTAAATCAACACTAATGAATGTCATTGGTGCCTTGGATACACCTACAGGAGGAAGTTACATTTTAAATGGAACAGATGTGAGTCACCTAAGTGATGATAAATTGGCTGAAATTCGAAATAAAGAAATAGGATTTGTATTTCAAACTTTTAATTTGCTTCCACGTTATTCGGCTTTGGAAAATACAATGTTACCATTAATTTATGCCGGAATAGCAAAAGAGGAAAGATTGAAGAGAGGTGAGGATGTTATAAAAAAAGTTGGTTTATCAGACAGAGCTTTACATAAACCTAATGAATTATCCGGAGGTCAGCGACAAAGGGTTGCCGTTGCCAGGGCATTAATTAATAATCCTTCCATTATATTAGCAGATGAACCCACTGGAAATCTGGATTCAAAAACATCAGTAGATATTATGAATTTGTTTGGCGAGATTCATGCCATGGGAAATACAATTATTTTAGTGACTCACGAGGAAGATATTGCTTTGCATGCGCATAGAATTATTCGATTGAGAGATGGTGTTGTGGAGTCTGATAAGATTAATGAGGATGTTCAGATACCTCAAGAGGCTCAATAAAGTCAACATTTTTATATATTATATGTTCTTTCTGCAATAAGTTTCTATTAGGAGAAACTTCAAAAGCTTTTTTAATAATCATTAAAATGCAATAAACGAGTGTTTTGCTGAGAATGTTAAATTGATCTGATTTGGATAGTTTTCAGTAAACTACGTATGTAATGAATTTATGATGATTAAAAGAGTATTTAATGTTGAATAATACTAACTATTTTAGCTTTTAGCAATGAGTAAAAGTCAGGTTTATACAAAAACAGGTGATAAAGGTAAAACAAGTTTAATAGGAGGAACACGTGTTTCGAAGCATGATGTCAGACTTGAGGCATACGGAACCGTTGATGAATTGAATACTTTTATTGGAATGATCAGGTCATTTGATATTGACGATGAAAGTGAGAAGCAAATAATAGATATCCAAAATAAATTATTCGTAATAGGAGCCTATTTGGCAACAGATGCAAATGTGGCTGATTTGCGCGATAAGATGGATTACGATGAAAAAATCATAGAGTCATTAGAGATAGCCATGGATAATATGGATAGTGAATTACCTGTGATGACTCATTTCTTGCTTCCAGGAGGACATCCATGCATCAGTTATTGTCATATTTCCAGAACGATATGCAGAAGAGCTGAGAGAAGAATTTTAGCTATGGCAGAGGGCACTGAAGTTAGTGCCTGGGTAATAAAATATATCAACAGGTTATCAGATTATTTATTTGTTCTTTCCAGATTTTTATCAAAACAATTTAAAACAAATGAAATTCCTTGGATTCCTAACTTGTAAGTCATTACTTTTTTTTTATATTCGCAGAAAATATAGAATAAGTATTATTAAACATATTATTTAAATTTACAGGGTATGTATTGGACACTTGAATTAGCATCTAAACTAGAGGATGCACCCTGGCCTGCTTCAAAAGATGAACTTATTGACTTTGCAATTCGTTCTGGAGCACCACTAGAGGTTATTGAAAATCTTCAGGAAATCGAGGACGAAGGGGATATTTACGAGAGTATTGAAGATATATGGCCTGATTATCCAAGTAAAGATGATTTTTTCTTTAATGAGGATGAATACTAAACCAGGGACAAATGAGAAAAAAAAGCAGCTTTAGTATTTTAAAGCTGCTTTTTTTAAAACTTGGAAAAAATATTTTTTAAACCCGGATTAGAATTTCGTTAATAGATTTTCAAATGCATAGTGCAAGTTAAATCGTGTGGTGTAATAACGTCCTAAGTTCATTATTAGTGTACTGGGTTTATTGTGTGTTTAAAATAAGTAAAAAGGCTTTGTTTAATGATTTGAGTTCGATATCAATATTATTCAGAGTAAGTGTTATCCAGGTTATATTCTGATTTATCCTCTCCGCGATCTATTTCAGGCAATTCTTTCCAGAGAAATATATCATTTTTATTCTTCGGTCTGAAAATTTCAAGCCAGTAAAATCCATCTAATCTTTGTTGTTCGTCCGGAACTAATATAATTGGAGACATGGTTCCAGTTGGAGAAACTTGCATATTAATTTTGTTTACCATTCTATCTTTAAGATAGATAACCATATTGCTACATTCTGCTCGGTTCACTCCAACAGCAGTTTCTCTTTCCATTGGGTAATATATCGACTGTGCATTTCCATTTACATCGATTTTGTATATTTCGTTGTTTTTAACGAAACCAGTCATGTTTTTACCTTTAATCTGGTTGTATTTGCCAGAATCTTCTTCTGAAATAATAAAAGCCCGTTGTAATAAATCAACCTTATCCAGTACTTCATCCTTTGTGTACATTACTATTTCATCAGCAGTAAGTTGGTTGCCTATTGACCACATAATGGGCTCATAATAAAATGTGTTGGTAGTATCTCTGGAATCAAAAACCATAGAATCACATCTTCCTTGCAGATCCGATCTGTAATACTGAACTTTTCGATAGGCTTTAATGAGTTTTTCTTCCCCTTCTTCTAATGGCACTGCTTCAAGTGTGTCTGCATGTAGAAAAAGTGTATCCAGGTTGTAAATTTGTTTTAATACAGCATTTTGAGTAGTTAAAGCTTCTTTTGTTATTTCATTATAGTAGCCATAATTACCCGATATTATTAAGTTATTGGTGGTATCGTGTAACTCCATATTATTATACACTTTACCAATGCCGGAAGCTCTGTCGTAGAATATGGTATCTCCCAGTAAAAGTTGTTCACCCTGAACATATGCATTCTGTTTTAAGCGGGCTAAATCATTTAGCATATCATAATAACCTGCTTCAGCATATATAGTATTGTCATCACTAACAATAAATGTTGGTCCTTCTATGGTAGCAATTTTTGTTATGGTATGATAAATTAAAGTGTCTGAGAAAATGGAATACTTAGGATTATTAACAACAACACTGTCTTTATAAAAAAACTGTTCTGTATCTGGATAATAAAACCCTGATTTGCTGGTGAGCGTATTATCTTTATTTATAATTTTTCCATTGTTAAAGTAATAGGCGAAATTATTTTTACGATCATAATCTAAATAATCTGTTGTTAAAGTAACATCTTTATTTATCAGTTTTACATTTTCCCGAACTTCCGCTAATCCCGTATTACCATAATAATTTAGTCGATCTCCATAAAGATGTAAGGTGTCATTTTGAATGATGTGAATATTTCCAATAGCTCTAAAGCTGTTTTTTTTATCATTTACAAAAGCAGTATCACAATACATCATGGCTGTTTGATGCTGAATGGCCACTTTCCCTGTAAAAACGTTTATATCTTTACCGTAAAGTTTTTCATTACCAATAAGATTATCCGCATGGGTAACTTTTACTTTCTTTTGGGCTGACAGACTTAGTCCGGAAATGGTTAAAACCCATATTAATGTTATAAAAATGCTCTTGATTATATGCATCTTCAATATTTAATTATGTAATTAAATTTATTAAGGATCATGTTAATTGCAGACCACATATTGACCGATGATTATTCACTGAATGAAATTGAATCAGGAAGTGCAACTGAGGATTCCAGCTGAATTATTTTTCTTAGATATATAGTATCAGGAATTTCTTCAACTCTGGGGTATAATTGAATGTTATTTCTCATGTAATTGTTTGCTTCAAATACCATGCTAATTTTATACCCTTTTTTAAAATGGATCAGGAAACTCCCTGTACTATCAGTTTTAACCTGTAATGAAACGGTTGAACTTTCATCTATATTTTGTTGAAATACGCAATGTGAATGTACTGATGAATTGGGAATTGGTAACATTGTTTCCTCATCTAAAACCACCCCTTTACAAGTAATATTATAGGCTTCTTTAATGCATGAGCTAAATAGAATGATTGAAATAATCAAATACCCATATTTTATATTACCAGTAGAAACCATCCTTCTCTCCAATTCTCCAATAAAAAAGTGTCTACAAATTACATAAAAATACTATTTAATCCAATTTTTGAATTCAAACGGGCAACCGGTCCACTCATCCTGAATAGTAATATATGTGTCTAATTGTTTGCTTTTTATCCAATTATTAATGGCGTCATTTCGTTTTTGTTCGGTCATGATGTTTAATATTAGCTGATAATCATCCTTCATATTGGCCTTATGAGGTTCAATCTTTCTTTTTTGTTTGATGATCACATAAATATCATGTCCTTTGCCATCTTTTATTTTAAATGGTTTGGAAATTTCTCCCATTTTTAATTTTTGTAATTCCTTGGCTAATATAGGCTCTGAAATTGCTGATAATTCGAAGTTTGAAGATTGAGTTCGCATGTTTACCATTAAACCTCCATTATTACGAGTGTCTTTATCCATTGAAAAGCGAAGAGCTGCTTCTTCAAAACTCATAATTGTATCACTTTCAATCATTGTTTTAATAGAATCCAGTCGTGATATGGCATTTTTATTTGCCTCATAAGAAACTTTGGGTTTAAGAAGAATATGACGAACATGAATTCTTTCTCCTTTTCTGTCTAAAAGTTGGATAATATGAAAACCGAATTCAGTCTCCACAATTTTTGAGACCTTATTTTTCTCTTGCATATTAAAAGCCACATTGGCAAATTCAGGAACGTAAGAACCTCTTGTAGCCCAGCCTAAGTCTCCTCCACTTGTGGCACTTCCAGGATCTTCAGAATATAATACAGCTAGAGTGGCAAAATCTCTGCCTTCAGCAACCTGACGTTGAAAGTCGCGTAATTGGGATTTTACTCTGTCGATTTCTTCTTGCTCAATCTTTGGATAAACCGCAATCTTCTGAATTTCATATTGCACAGGAACCATAGGTAAACTATCCTCCGGAGTTTTTCTGTAATATGCGCGTACCTGAGAAGGAGTGGGCTCAACGTCTTCAGTAATAGTTTGCTGCATGGTTTGCGTCATCATTTGATCACGGACTACCTTCATTTGTTCCTTTTTAATTTGAATGATGGACTTGTTAAAATACTCTTCCAGTTTTTCTTTGCCTCCAGCTCTGTTAATAAAGCTGTTCATTCTTCGGTCTACTTCATTAATTACAGAATTCTCACTAACTTCAACACTGTCAAGTACTGCCTGATTTAATAATAACTTTTGTATAAGCTGTTGTTCAAATAAATTGCATTTAAGGTCTCCTTTAGCTGAAACCCCCTGCATTATAGCTTGTTGATATTGATACTCAACATCAGATTTTAATATGGCATTGTCTCCAACAACAGCAATTACTTCATCAATGATATTTTTTTGAGCAATAATATTGGTGCTGAATAAGCCAATTGTGATTAATCCGGTAATGAGTATTTTTATTTTATTATGCATGAGGTTATTTTTTGAGGCAAATTTAATAGAATTTTATAACTTTTTGTTTCAATCCTTCCAGGTAAAGTTCTTCTTCGAGATTATGAATAAACTCAATTCGTTTCTTGTTTAAAAGTATTGCTTTTATTTTATCTTCAACGTATGATAAAGGTGCTATTTCATCTGTTTTTTTGAAATCTTTAAAAGTCACTAAATAATGAGATGTGCTATCAGATGTTTCAAAATGATCATTGTATTTTAAATAGTTAGGATAGGTTGGAATAGGAGTGGGTAGTAATTCTGATATTTCATCAATTGTAACCCACTTATTATTAAAATTTTCAAATTTTTTGGCGTTTTGATAACAGTATTCTTCCAGTAACGTGAAATCTTCCGGTTTGTCTGATCGATACCATCTTTTTAGCTGTGATAACTTTGGTGTGTTCAACGGAACCTGAATAAAAATGCCTTTTATGATATCATGATTCAGAGTGAAATTCTCATTCATATCATTATAATACTGCTCAATTTCCGCATTGGTTATTAGTGGAGAATATTTTTGAAGCAATAACTTTTGTTGGTATTTATGAATGAGTAGAGAAGCACGATAGTTTTCTAATATCTGTTTTACATCTTTTTCTTCTGCAGATAAGTTTAGTTCTGCTTTTCGAAGCATTAAGGCTGACTTTACCCATCTGTTTATATAGTTTTGGGCAAAAGCCAGACTATCATTTTGACTGAGATTCTTTGGAATTGCTTTCTGCATTTCTTCCAATGTCAATACCCTTTCATCTACTTTTGCAACAGGAATTTTCTCTTCGTTATTTGTAATTCTATTGCAAGAGACATGAGTTAGAAAAAAAAATGTAATTAAAATGAAAAGGGTATTGCGAATCATTATTGGTGTTTTTTTATTTTTTAGAAAATTTTAAAGCCTTTTTATTAACCACCGGTGAATATTTTTCTTTTAGTTTCTGAATCCACTCTTTTTCTATTTTCGATTGATAATCAGATATTACCTGACCTTTTGTTTCTTCAAATTCTTTTGGTTTTTTAGATTCTGTTTTACCAATTGTATACACAAAAGGAAATTCTTCGTCAATTTTGCCCGATGATTTTTTGTCGTTCCAGACTTGCTTGTCAATAGCAGCAAATTGACCCTTTTCAAATTCTCCGTCAATACACTTGATTGAATTTTTATCAAAGATAGCTTTTAAAGAATCATTGGTAATTTCAGAATCAGCTTTTAATAACTTTTCAACCATTTTATAGGTTTTCTTATCTTTTACAAAGATAGCTCTTCCTGTAATCTTCTCCGGATAATAATAATCAGCTTTATGAGATTCATAATAATTACGAATTCCAGCACTATCCCCGGTAGCTTTATTCCAGATTTCTTTTTGACTGATTTCAAAAATCAATAATCCATCGTGGTATTCGTTTAACAGGAATTTATATTCATCATATTTGTCGATCAATCTTGATTTTTCGAACTCAATTATTTTTGACTCTATAAAATCAGTAGTCAGCTTATCAAACATGTTTGCTTTATTCGCCTTTGAAAATTGTCTGTTGGATTTTAGATTTGTCAAAAGATCTTCAACAGTCAGTTGAACATCATTAAAACTGGCAATTGCATCTTTGTTCCCATCAAATGCAGCGTAAAATTCTTTATCAGCATTTTTTGTCTCAGCTGCTTTTTTCTTAATGGAAGTAAGTAAGTTGTTGTTTTCTTTATAATTGTATTCCTTTTTTAATCTGTTAATAACAACTTTCTTACCTTGAAAAGCTCTTTCATCTTTTGAAATACGATTGGTGATTTCCTCTAACATTTCTTCGTAAGGTTTAACCCCACGCTTTTCCAGAAGTTTGATGATGTGAAAACCATAAGGTGTTTGAACCACTTTGGAGATGTCACCTATGCTGTCCAGTTGAAATGCTGGTTCACTATATTCAGGTATCATTCTTCCACTGCCGAACCAAGGTAATTCTCCGTTGTTTCTAGCACTATTTCTATCTTCTGAAAAATTTTGAGCAAGCGTTCCAAAGTCTTCACCGTTTTGTATTAATTGATAAATAGAATCAATTTTTGCTCTTTTGGCATTCACCACATCTTTACTTGAATTAGGAGGGAACATTTGCATAATATGAGCAGTTCTTAGTTCTCCTCTGCTGGGTCTTTTATCATGAACTTTTAAAACGTGGTATCCAAAGGAAGTTCGGGTAATATCAGATATTTCTCCTACAGGAGTATTGTATGCTGCAGATTCGAATGGATATACCATCATAAATCCACTAAAGTAACCTAGTTTTCCTTTGTTTGATTTTGCTGAAGGGTCTTCTGAGTATTGTTGAGCCAGATCATTAAAGTCCTCTCCATTTTTATACTTTTCAACAATTGATTTTATCTTATTGTAAGCCTTTAGTGTATCATCTGGTGTAGGAGACTTGGGTAGTCGGATTAATATATGACTGGCATTTACTTCGTTTGTTAATCTGTGGTAGGCTTCCTTCTTTAGATTTTCTGTTACAGATTTATCAGAAAGATATGGTTTGGCCAATTCCTCTTTATAATAATTAAACTCTTTTTTAAAAGATGGAAGGGTATCAAAACCTTGATCAATTGCTTCAAGAACTTTTAGTTTGTAGTTAACAAACAAGTCAATGTATTCTTTCTTTGACTTAGGTTCTTGAGAGTAACTGTTGTTTTTATTGTAAATAAAATCAAACTCTTCAACACTGTAGTTTTTATCTCCAATAACTACTAGCGTATGAGGATCTTGTGAGTAAATTGAGTTTATAACAAATAAAGAAGCAATAAATAAAAAAAGTTTTGTACGTATCATTTTTATTCTACTTAAAATTTTAAATTTTTGAACTCTAAATTATATATCAAACCAGTAATATATTAAAATATTGTATTTGCCAAACAATTTGGGTGGCTAAAGAAAAGAAAAAAGCCCGAAAAACAAAAGTCAACGGGCTTTATAAATATGATAAAAATAGAGATTACCTTGTATAGTTTGGTGCTTCTCTTGTTATAGTTACATCATGAGGGTGATTTTCCTGAACACCAGCATTCGTAATTCTGGTAAATTCTGCATTGTGTAAGTCGGTAATTGTAGCAGCACCACAATATCCCATACCTGCCCTTAATCCACCAATTAATTGATAAATAACTTCGTTAAGCATGCCCTTGTAAGGTACTCTTGCAGAGATTCCTTCAGGCACTAATTTGCTAACATCGTCTTCAACATCTTGAAAATATCGGTCTTTTGATCCTTGTTGCATCGCTTCAACAGATCCCATGCCACGGTAGGATTTAAACTTTCTGCCATTATAAATGATAGTTTCTCCTGGAGATTCGTCAACACCAGCAAATAATGATCCTGCCATAATGCAACTTCCACCTGCAGCTAAAGCTTTAACAATATCCCCTGAATAACGGATTCCTCCATCAGCAATTACCGGAACTCCATTTTTTGCAGCCTCTTGTGAAACTTCATAAATGGCTGATAGCTGAGGCATACCAACCCCTGCGATGATGCGTGTTGTACAAATAGATCCTGGTCCGATACCCACTTTAAGTGCATCTGCACCTGCAGCAATTAGATCTTTTGCAGCTGCAGCAGTTGCAATATTTCCTACAACAATTTCTAATTTAGGATATTTACTTTTAGTTTGCTTTAAGGTTTCAATAACACCATGGCTATGTCCGTGGGCTGTATCAATAACTATGGCATCAACACCTGCTTCAACAAGTGCATCAATTCTTTCAAAAGTGTTGAATGTAACTCCGACTCCGGCAGCCACTCTTAATCTTCCTTTTTCGTCTTTACAAGCCAATGGTTTGTTTTTGGCTTTGGTAATATCCTTATAGGTTAAAAGACCTACAAGCTTATTGTCTTTATCTATTACCGGAAGTTTTTCAATTTTATGTTTTTGAAGAATCTCTGCAGCTAAAATTAAATCAGTAGTTTGGTTTGTAGTGATGAGGTTTTCAGAGGTCATGACTTCAACAATGTGTTTGTCCAGATCAGTCTGAAACCTTAAATCACGGTTGGTAACAATACCAACAAGATATCCATAGTCATCTACAACAGGGATACCACCGATTTTATATTCTTTCATCAATGCCAAGGCATCACCAACGTTTTTATCTTTTTTGATTGTAATTGGGTCAATAATCATCCCATTTTCCGCACGCTTAACAATCTGAACTTTTTTAGCTTGTTCAGAGATGCTCATATTCTTGTGTATTACACCAATTCCTCCCTCTCTGGCAATGGCAATAGCCAGTCGCTCCTCAGTAACTGTATCCATGGCTGCTGACGCAATAGGTGTATTAATAGTAATGTTGCGGGTAAACTTTGAGGCCAGACTTACATCTCGTGGTAAAACTTGTGAATACGCCGGTACTAATAATACATCATCGAATGTTAAGCCGTCTGATGTGATTCTATCTTCTAAAAATGACATGATATAGATGGTTTATTGAATTAGAAAATTTTGGCAAAATTACTAAAATATATGGTTTGGCAAGCCGCTTTATGTTTTTTTAATACTTTGTAATTTGAAATATTGGTTTCGCCTATAACCAAAATTACAGACTACTCTATTTTTACTGTCTTATAACAGATTCAATTTGCTCTTTGTATTTATGTTTGGGAATTTATCAAGTATCCAGTGAAAATATTTTTATACATAATGAAGTTGGGTTAGTTTCCTATTCCGCCAAATATCTTATTCCTATAGTCGTCATTGATTGCAGCTTTACCTCTTGGGGTTTTTTTAGATCCTTTCGTTTTCTTTTCCTTTTCCAATAATGACAATGCTAGTTTTCTTACCATATTAAAATTAGCAGGGGAATTATCTTTCTTCTTACGTGAATTGTCCTCATTAAATACCACATCTAATGTCCAATGGAGATTGTTCTCAATTGCACAATGGGCACGAAAAGCCTTGTTTATTTTGAGAGGATCAGGTTCTAAAGAGGTAATGTAGGAACGTATTTCGCAAGTTAACTTTCCTGTTTGTTTATCGTGTCTATAGGAGGTTATCTTAACAACAGATTTCAGGTCAGACCACAATTCCTTATCATCTAAAAATGTAAGATTACTTGTTGTTTCACAGGTTCTTGTTTCAATACGATTGTGTCCAAAATCTGTGGTCTCATCCTTATGACATTCTTTTTTGAACTTAAATGGTTTTATCACCTGTGCAGCCAATTCAGGTTGGTTTTCTTTTACCATCAAGATGTAACCTGCCCCGTTTTCTATGATTTTTTAGCTATTGACTTTTGGCAAGCCATTGCGTCTGCTGTCACAATACATCCATTCAGTGCAATTAAATCAATTAGTTCCGGGATAACAACGATTTCATTTTTCTTCTGATGTACTACTTTTTGTCCATGGCACAACCGATTTCATGTAGCATAGGCAGATACGATATGGAAGGCTGAATTTTTCACTCCTGCTTGGCCTAATCCTCGAATCGTTTTACCATCAATTACCACCACTTCGCCTTGGGTTAATTCTGCGATCGTGTTAATCCAGTTTATGAAGCATGCTATAAACAATTAGTGTCTAGTTTTGCAAATACATTTTTCAATACAAACTCAGAGGGAATTCCTTTTCTGTAAATGGAAAGTAATGCGCAGCCAGTCTATTTTCTCTTCTCCGAACATCTGAATTAGCGACCAAGTCTCAAAACCGCTTATGACAGCAGAGATAGTTAGAAATAGGATTTCGTATAAAAGATAATTGTAGTGGCCGAAAGTTGTTCTGCGAGGGTCTTCTAATTCTGAAAACAATGTGTCAAAGTAATTACTTTGTTTAGTAGACTATTCTTATTTCCAATTTGTCATTTTTTTTGGACGTTATTGTCCAATGACAAACCAAAGAAAGTAATTTAGAACTTTATTTATAAAGAATATAAAAAAATCAGTTAATAAGTATTAGCTCTGTTGTTACTGCCCAGACTGAGAGTTGATCCCATAGAAGTAAATAACCGGAAAAGCTGGAGGTAAATATTAATAACATCAATACTAATCCATAAATTCAGTTTGAAGCTCTCTTTTTGTAGATCGCCATAGAATAGTATGTTCTGATTAGTTGCAGAAAATTAACTACTATTATTGGTTTAGCTGAAAGATGGTGAAGATTTCGAATGAAATAGCCAAATATCGTGTCGTTTTGTAATGCTAATTTTGAATCGTAAGCATGTTCAACAGTTGGAGCATAGGAAAAACGTAGCAATAAACCGGTTAAAACATGTATAATGAAAACCAATGCAGATATTCCACCTAAACCAAAAGTACGGGTGAATTTTATCGCCCGTTTATTAATTTTATCAGGATGAAGGTGAAGAATAAAATTTACGAGAGATAGTAAAATACCTGGTCTTTTACCAGTAACCTGAGTTCGATATAAAATTAATGGCTCAAATCGCTTATAAATATTGAGTTTCAAGGAATGTTTGCGAAAGCATAGCGGGCTATGGTAAGCAAATATGACGCAGAAAATCGGTATTTATAAGTGAAATTCATAGCTTTTCATTAAATAATCGATTTACGGCTCTAAATTTTATCACCATAGCTCGCTATGTCTCAAAAATTTATATTGTAAATCAATCATTTACTGAAATTTGAGCTCGCTAATTTTAATCGAACTCAGGTTAGTACATGTTTTATGAAAATTATAACAGAGTAAGGCAAGATGTTTATGTCAATTTTGTTAAAGAATAGAATGAAATTGAAATAAAAATACTTTTCTGAAAGTCCACAGATGTTAGTGTTTGTATGAGACAGGTGCGATTGGCCTAATTCGGTGCGACTAATTGCCCATTGGATACATTAAAATTTTCAGCAAATCAAATTTGGCACATTAAATATCGAATAATTGAAACATTTATTAACACTATGACGGTAGATTTGCTTTGGGATTTAGTAAATTAAATGAAATTTAACATTTATTCATAAATGCTAGGTATCTGTAGAGTAAATATAAGTTTGTTAATTTTTATAGTAATGTAAAATTAAATCAATGCTAACAATGAATAAAAAAAGTAGGAGGCAAAAAATAAGTCAAATGTTAATAGCAGGATTACTGTTGTTAAGTAATTTGTTTGTTGTCTCTTGTAAAGATGATTATTACTATGATGATCGAGAGCCTGAATGGCTTGGAGAGAGTATCTATGATTATTTGGCATCTGATCCGGATAATTATAGTTATTATGTGAAACTAATTGAAGATGTAGGAGATTACAAAACAGTATTATCTCGTACAGGAAGTAAGACTTTATTTGTAGCCAAAGATGAAGCATTTGAAAGGTTTTTTCAAAATAATGAATGGGGAGTAAGCAGCTATAACGGATTGTCGAAAGCCCAAAAAAGCCTGCTTTTGAAGTTTGGTATGATTGATAATGCTTATTTGATTGAATTATTATCGAATTACTACAATGGAGGCTTACAATTAGGTGCAGCGATGAGAAGATCAACTGCTGTTTCTATATATGATAGTATCTCTTATGAATCAGGTTTGCAGTTACCCGAAAATGAATTTTGGGACGGGTATAGAAGTAAAGGACTTTATCTTTTAAAGGATAATACAAGTTCTCCAATGGTTTATTTTTTAAATAGACAAATGGAGGAAGCAGGAATTACCAATGAAGATTTTTCAATTATAACTGGAATAAATAGAGAGTCTGAATCAGATGAGTATGTTTTTAATCATAAAATCATTGATCAGGATATAACATGTAAGAATGGTTATATTCATGTGTTGGAAGATGTAATGGTACCACCAACCAACATGGCCGAATATTTAACGCAAGATTCGGAATTAAGCCAATTCTCAAAATTAATGGAGCGTTTTTGTGCACCATACTATGATAGTGAAGTAACTACTAATCTAAGACAAGTTGATCCGGATTTTACAGATTCATTATATGTGAAAAAGTATTTTAGTAATGAAAGTGCCTATGTTTATCCTAATTCTAACGAATTCATTGATCAAAACATACTATTACCCTATGATCCAGGCTGGAATAGTTATAGTTCTGAATTTGCGTTACAAGCAGATATGGCCGCTATATATGCACCAACAGATCAGGCTATGGAAGAATATCTTCAAACAGGTAGCGGATTGGTTTTAAAGGAAAGATATGGTAGTTGGGATAATGTACCTGATGATATTATTGCTTTGTTTTTAAGAAGACATATGCGTGAATCATTTGTAAATTCAGTTCCTAGTCGTTTTGGTGATTTAAAAGATAGTGAAAACTCCACTATACCCATTAAAAAGTCTGATGTAGTAGATACCTATACTGCAGTAAATGGAGTGGTTTATAAAACCAATAATGTGTATGCTCCAGATGATTTTGTGTCGGTATATGGGCCTGTGTTATTTAGTGAAAAGACTCAGGTATTTAATTGGGCTGTTCGACAAAATGAATTTAGATTGTATTTAAATGCATTAGAAAGTAGGTATAGCTTTTTTGTTCCTACCGATGAATACTTTAAAGATTACATTGAGCCAATATCATTTGGAAAAGATGTTCCTGGAGCAATAAAGTTTTGGTTTAATAAAGTCACAAATAATGTGAATGCTACAGTATATAGTTACGATATTGAAACAGGTATAGTTGGTGATTCATTAACAACGATTACAAATGCCAGTTTTCTTACAAATCGTTTGTTAGATTTATTAGATACACATGTGGTAGTAGGAGATGTGGAATCAGGCAATAAATTCTACTTTACCAAAGGAGGCAATGTTTTATATGTAAATGGTAGTGGTGAAAATTTAACAGTTCAGGGAGGTGGCGATATTGAATTGGGGAAAGTTCCTAATGTGATTACAAAGATTGAACAGGAAAATGGAAATACTTATTTTATTGATAAGCCAATTCAATCTCCTTTACGTTCGGTATATGCTGTGTTAAGCCAAACACCTGAATTTAGCATGTTCTTTGATTTAGTTTCAGGTTTTCCAAATGCTTCGAGCTCAGTAATATTTGTAAAAAAGACTAATTATTATGGTATAGATTTTAATATTAAGTTTTTCAATACATTTAATTATACAGTATTTGTACCTACCAATGAAGCTATACAACAAGCAATAGATGATGGTACCATTCATACCTGGGACGAAATTAATAGCATTACAGATATTACAGTTAGAGATGAATATGTTAGTCAATTAGAAAGGTTCTTAAGATATCATTTCCAGGATAACTCAGTTTTTGTTGGTGACCAAACATATTCTGATATAGAGTATCAAACTGCCACCATTAAGTTGGATGATTCGCAAACTGCATTTAATACTTATAAAAACAAGTATTATAAACTCGGTTTAATTAGTGATGGAGATAATTTACAAATATCCACAGAAAATTATGGCTCTGCCAATGTAGTTAAGGACAACGGTTTGTATAATATACTTACAAGAGACTATATTTTCAGTGATAATCCTGCAAAATATGGAGAGATTGACGGTAGTGGAGCAGGAACAAATTTTAATAATTCAACAATTATAACATCTTCAACAGCTGTTATACACCAAATTGATAATGTGTTGAAGTTTGAATAATAGAATATGAATATGAAATTAAAAATAATAGGAACTATCCTGATATTTTGTTTGTTTTTTAGTGCATTTGTATTTGGACAAACATCAAATGGTATAGTAATACAAGGTACTGTAGGTTTTGGAACTGATAATGAACCTCTTGTTGGAGCCACAGTTGTTGAAAAAGATGCCCAGGAGCGTATTATTGGAGCAACAATAACAGATTTTAATGGTCAGTATGTTTTACAAGTTAAAAGTACAGATCATAAACTGGTATTTTCATTTCTAGGCTTTAAAACTTCAATTAAAGATATTGGAGCTGAAACCCGAATTAATGCGGTACTAGAGGAGGAATTTCAAACGATAGACGATATATCTGTTGTGGCTGTCAGGAAGCATGATGATGGCGCCTTTGCCATTCCTGAAAGAGAGATTTCTACTGCAGTACAAACTTTTAGCTTTAGTAAGTTAGAAGGATTATCGGTTACTTCAGTTGATGATGCTTTGCAAGGTCGTATTGCTGGATTGGATATTGTAGCTAACTCTGGAGACCCGGGGTCGGGTTCTCAAATGCGTATCAGGGGTACCTCATCTATTAATGCCAATACCGAGCCTTTAATTGTGGTAAATGGAGTACCCTATGAAGTTGAAATAGACCAGAATTTTGATTTTGCCAATGCCAATGAAGAGCAGTTTGCGAATATGCTAAGTATTAATCCTGACGATATTGAAGAAATATCAGTATTAAAGGATGCAGCATCAACAGCTGTTTGGGGCTCAAAAGGAGCAAATGGTGTATTGGTAATTAAAACCAAAAAAGGTGTAAGAGGGCCTACAAGAATTCAGTATTCTTATAGGGCAACAGCTACTTTTCAACCTAAAGGATTAAATATGCTTAACGGCGATGATTATACCATGATGATGAAACAAGCGTATTTTAATCCGGAACAGAATGAGGAAGCAGCAAATGTTCCTGCGTTTTTATATGATCCTGATTATGTAGAATATGAGAACTTTAATAATAATACTGATTGGGTAGATGAAGTAAAGCAAGTGGGTTTAAAACAGGATCATTATTTATCTATTACTGGTGGTGGAGAAAGAGCTCGATATAGATTTGCCGGAGGTTACTTAAATCAAACAGGTACTGTTATAGGTCAGTTATATGAAAGGTTTTCAACACGTGCTTATTTAGAGTATAATGTTTCTAACAGAATTAAGTTTATAACTGATTTTTCTTTTAATTTTTCTGATAATAGAAGAAGCTATACCTATAGATATAATGATCAGTGGCAAACTATTATGGGGATTGCTTATAAAAAAATGCCTAATGTTAGTGTTTATGAACAAGATTTAAATGGAAATAACACCAGTTCCTATTATAATATTCCCTTTGATGAAAGTAGTATACATCCCGACCAAAGATTAATTTTCAATCCGGTTGCATTAGCAAATTTAGCATCAAATAATCTAAAAAATTACAGGATATTGCCAACCTTTAGGTTGCAATATGATTTAGCAGATCCGGAGAAACAAATGTTACGTTATCAGATGTGGGTGTCTTTTGATGTTAATAATAATAAAACATCTGGTTTCTTACCCAATGAAGCAACTAATATTAGTTTTAATAATTCAGCCTATCATGCGGAATCGGAAAACATGTCGGTGTTAATGGATCATAACATTACATGGCAGCCAAAATTCTCTAATCCTTTACATTCATTATTACTATATGGTTCTGTTCAAATGAGAACCGGAAACAGTAATAGTCAAGGTTTAGGAAGGTATAGGTTACCCTCAAATAAATTAATAGATGTTGCATCTGATGGTTTAATTTCGGATACTAAATCCAGTAGATATTCATACCGATCCAATGCATTAACCTTTAGAAGTCATTATGTATTTAAATCAAGATATATTTTTGGAGCAACGCTACGTCAGGATGGTAGTACGAAATTTGGTACGGATAGAAAATTTGGTACATTTCCCGGGTTATCTGCTAAATGGATTATTTCTGATGAAGGATTTATGGCTGCCAGTAAAAATTGGTTAAGTACCTTGGCCTTCCGACCAAGTTGGGGTATTAGTGGGAATCAACCAGGTGCCGAATATTTACATTTTAGTAGATATCAAGCATATGGTAATTATACAGATTTGAACGCAACACGTCCTGTTTCACTACGACTGGCAGATTTAAAATGGGAAACAACTACCTCTTGGAACTATGGTATGGATTTAGGATTTATGGATGATAGAATCATGTTTGATTTTAACTATTATACCAAACATACTGAAGATTTATTATTCGAGAAAAGTGGATTGCCCTCATCATCTGGTTATGGAGAAATATCATGGCAAAATGTGGGTACCATGGATAATGAAGGTTGGGAATTAAATTTCTACACTTCCAATTTGATTAAAACCAAAGATTTAAGAATCGATTTTAACTTCAATCTTTCAAACAATGTAAATACTGTTGTTGAGATGAAAGATGATATTTTGGAATCATATAATCCAGAATATGATTATAATAATGGTACTTATTTATCAAGGGTTCAGGAAGGAAACTCATTTGGATCCATTTATGGATTTAGATACAAAGGTGTGTATCAATATAATGATTATATATCTGGGGTTCAGGAAAGCGCTCCTGTTGCAAAGGATGAATTGGGGAATGTACTAACAGACGAATATGGAGTACCAATAGCAATGTATTTTGCATATGGCAGATCCAATGAATACCAATTTAAAGGAGGAGATGCTATTTATGAGGATATCAATAAGGATGGTTCAATTGACGAATTGGATATTGTTTATCTGGGTAATTCAAATCCCAAAGTAAATGGAGGTTTTGGCACATCTCTTAGCTATAAAAACCTGTCAATGAATGCATTTTTTAATTTTCGTTATGGGAATAAAATAGTTAATAGTGCTAAGATGTATGCAGAAAATATGTATAGCCTTAATAACCAAAGTAAAGCTGTTAACTGGAGATGGAGAAAAGATGGGGATGTAACTGATATTCCAAGAGCATTGTACCAGTATGGTTACAACTGGCTGGGAAGTGACAGATATGTTGAAGATGGTTCATTTGTGAGATTTAAGTACCTAAGTTTCAGTTATAATTTCCCAAAGGAGAAATTGAAGAAGTTTAAATTACAAAGGTTAGCACTAAATCTATCACTAACAAATATATATACATGGACTAAATATTCAGGTGTAGATCCGGAAGTAAATTATGGAAGCTTTGGAGTGAGTAAGGATGGAGGCCAAACTCCCAGATCCAGAGAATGTATGTTAGGTATTTCTGTTACCTTTTAATATAAATGAATTTAATAAGTACAGTTGAGTATCACAATGGGTTGTAAATGCTCAGAAAACTTAATACAATGAAAAATATTTTTATAATAATTACTGTAATAGGACTAGTTTTTACTAGTTCCGGCTGTCGGGATTGGCTGGATGTTAGACCTGAAAGTGAAGTAATTCTTGAGGATTTTTGGAAAAATGAAACTCAGGTACAGGAGGTGTTGGCTGCTTGTTACAACGCTTTTACCGAAGAGGAAGTTACAAATCGATTAATGATATGGGGAGAGTTACGATCTGATAATATTATTATTGGTAATGGTATGGAGGTTGATATGGTTCGAATGTTAAATTTTGATATCAATTCATCTAATAAATTTTGTGCATGGGGCCCATTATATACTATCATTAATTACTGTAATACTTTCTTACATTATGCTCCTGGAGTAGTAGAATTAGATGAAAATTTTACAGAGAGTAAGTTGCATGGAATGGAGGCGGAGGTATTAACCTTGAGGGCATTAGCTTATTTTTACTTAGTTAGAACTTTTAAAGAAGTACCATATATTACTACACCAAGTATTGAGGATACACAGGATTATAGGGTTCCTAAATCTAGTGAAGAAGATATTTTGAGTCATTTAATTGTTGATTTAAAATTCGCTCTTAGATATGGGCGTGAAAAATTTGAATTTGAAGAATATACAAAAGGTAGAGTTACTAAAAATATGATAAGGTGTTTGTTAGCAGATATTTATTTGTGGCAGGAAGATTATCAAAATTGTATAGCTAATTGTAATGCTGTTTTAGCAGATAACAGTTTAGAATTAGTAGATGGGGAAGATGTATTAATAGATGTTTTTTATCGTGGAAATTCAACGGAGAGTATTTTTGAATTACAATTTGATGAATTCAGTAACCCTAATGAAACTGTTTACAATTATTTAGGCGGAGAGTTTAATGAAGCAGGGTCATGGGCTTTCCCTTATAATTATGTTGATGCAAATAGTACAGGAAATGTATTTAATTATAGAATCTCCAGTGGAATAGAAGGAGTTAAAGATTTAAGAAAAAAACAGTTTATTACGCCTGCAGGTGATATTTATTTTGCGCTGAAATATGCAGCAGCTCAGGTTTTTATTGATCAAAATACAGATAAAGTTTCAACAATCGTATCTGCCAGATCAAAAGATGCTAACTGGATAATCTATAGGTTATCAGATATAATTCTTATGAAAGCTGAGGCTCTGGTAAATAGCGATGGTGATACTAAAGAAGTTATGGATTTAGTAAATACTACTTTTTTAAGAGCGAATCCTGATTTACAAGGTGATTCATTAAAAATAGACGATTATAATTCAAAATTTGAATTAAATAGGTTGATCTTAAGAGAAAGACAAAGAGAATTATTATTTGAGGGAAAAAGATGGTTTGACTTATTAAGATTAGCCCGACGAGATAATTCACCATCTCCGTTACTTAATTTTGTGGCGAAGAAATTTTCAGGAAGTAGTATAAATACTTCAAAAATATCAGTTATGGATGCCCTTTATTTACCAATACATTCTAGAGAAATAGATACGAATTCAGCATTGGTACAAAATCCATATTACGAGGTGAGTGATGATGGTGATATAACTAAGGAAAACTAAATTAGCTATGAAAAAAATATTAATACATACGTTAGAAAATAAATTCTCTTTCACAAATATGGTTTTACCATTAAGAAAAATTCCTTTTCTATTAGTGGTAGTTTTGTGTTCTATATATCTTTTATCTTGTGATAGTGATCAGGTAGGAGATAGTTATTATACTTTTACCGGGGAAACGGCAGGTTCATACATCGCAAAATATCCCGAACAATTTTCTGAATTTGCACAATTATTAGATACAACTGGTGTAATGGGCCTACTAAAAAGTTATGGTAATTACACCGTGTTTGTACCTGATAATGAGGCTATGTTTTCTTTTTATCAATCAAAAGGTCGTTCATCATTAGAAGAATTTACTACCGATACATTAAAAAAGATCGTTTATGATCATATTATTAAAGGGTATGAGATAAAGGCTGAGAATTTTGTAAACGGATTTCTTCCTAATTTAACCATGAGTGGGCGTAATTTAAAAATAAGTTATGAGGCTGGTGATCAAGGGCTTAATTTTTATGTGAATACTTCTTCAAAAATTGTAACTAGAGATGTTGAGGTTCATAATGGTATAATACATAAGATTAATGAAGTGTTGAATCCTACAGTAAACACTATAGTTGAAGCTATCGCAGCCGAAGATAAGTTTTCTTTATTCTATGAAGCTTTGATAGAAACAGGTTTAGATCAAAAATTGAATTTGATAAAAGATGAGTCATATATGCCAGGTGCAAATGATTTAGAATTAGATGGAGAACCTACTGGTATTGGTGGTTTATTTGTGATTCCCAGAGAAAGAAAATATGGCTTTACCGTATTGATGGAAAGTAATGTAACTTTTGCAGCGAATGGAATAAATTCAATCGCAGATATGAAGACTTATGCAAGTCAAATTTATGGTGATAATGGAATTCAGGATGTAACAAATCCATCAAATAGTTTCAATCGTTTTATCGCATACCATTTGATTAACAAAAAAATACCAAGTGCGTTTTTTATTGAAAAATACGATAATACAGGTTGGCATTTTCAAACGGATAATACCTCACATATGGTTAAAGTGGTGGATATGTCGGAGTATATTGAAACCATGGCACCTAATACTTTGATTGAAGTGAGTACAAATAGAGCTAATAACGAATATAATGTATTTAATAGGATTGAAAGCTCAGGAGAAGCTATTCGTTTAACTTCAGATTATGATAATGATGCGATTAATGGTGTTTACCATGAAATCGATGGAGTTCTTGCCTATACCAATGATTTTATAGCGCAATTAACATCAAAAAGAATTCGAATGGATGTGGCCAGTTTCTTTCCTGAATTTGCTAATAATAATATCAGAAAAGGAAGTTCTAATTCTGATGTACCTAATTTCTTCTATAATTTTCCTAAAGGGTATCTTGATAGAGTTAAAACCACGGATGGTGCTACTTTCGGTTATATCACTAGCGATGACCGTTTTCTTGATTACCAGGGAGATGAGGTATTTCTAGAATGGAGCTTATATGATATTGAAATAACTACTTTACCTGTTCCTGCCGGTACTTATGAAGTCAGATTTGGTTTTCAACCGAATGGTAATCGAGGAGTGGTACAGTTTTATTGGGATGGAGAGCCTTCAGGTATTCCTATCAATATGAATATTCGTGCTAACGATCCAAAGATTGGATATGAAAGGCCTGGATCAAGAGATACAGATCCTGAAGGTTTCGAAAATGATAAGATGATGCGAAACAGAGGTTTTATGAAGGGGCCAGCGAATTTTAGAAATATTGATCCGGTTTGGTACGGGAATAATTCAAGTGCACGTATGAGCGTTGCTTATAACCGTAAAATTTTAGGGATATATACTTTCCAGGAAGACGGGACACATGTATTAAGGGCGAGAGCTGTGAAAGCTGGAGAATTTATGTTGGATTTTATAGAGTTCGTTCCGTTGGAAGCTATTGAAAGTGAGGATATTTATTAGATTAAACATCAGATGGAATTTATGTTTTCATTTGATGTATTAACAATAGTTTATTAGCATGAATAGCGAGTGACAATTATTCTGGAATTTATCTGAATATATTAATGCCTTTTGTGCCAAATAAGTAATAATATTAATTTTATGAGACAATCATTTATAAAACACACCTTACATATTCTTGCCATACTCGGTGTATTTTCGATGGTAAGGTGTACTGAAAAATGGGATGAGCATTATAATGTTGATCCATCAAACGAATCTGATCAAACAATTACCGATTTTATAAATAGTCGTAGTGATCTGAGTGAGTTTGCTAATTTATTAATGAGCACAGGATATGATAGCATCCTTAATACCTCTCAATCCTATACTGTTTGGGCTCCGGTAAATGGAAGTTTTGAGGGATTAGACCTTAGTAATGATGAATTGGTAATGAGTACCATTAAAAATCATATTACCAGAGGTAAAGTAACAACTTCTTTTCCGGGAGATCATCCCGTATACATGCTCAATGGAAAATATGTAAATTTTGTTAATTCAGGAAATGAATTTGTTCTTGGACATTCAATGGTTTCAGAAGTAAATAATTTAACAACTAATGGACTGGTACATATAGCTGATTCTTACGAGCCTTATACTTACAATATATGGGAATATATTGATAATACACCAGGTTTGGAGTCTTTAAAGGAGTATGTACACAGTAAAGATACCATGATTTTTGATCCGGTAAATAGTGTGGAGATAGGAAGAGATACTGCAGGAGTTCCAATATTTGATTCCATTAATATATATGGAAATGAATTATTGACAGAACTTGGATCTTTAAATGTAGAGGATAGTGTATATACTGTTTTGTTACCAGATAATACTGCCTGGACAGAAGCATACGATCGGATTAGTGGTTTTTTTAACTTTCCGGAAAATGCAGGTGGTGCAGCAAGAAAAGAGGATGTAAGTAAGAAAACCATTATTCAGGATATGGTTTTTAGAGGTAAAATAGAGAACTATACTGGACTTGATTCTTTAGTCTCTACCTATGGTAATAAATTTTACGATCCGGCTTATTTATTTCAAGGTAAACAAGGTACAGAATTAAGTAACGGTATGGCTTATGTCACTGATCAGATGCCATTTATTGATACCACTTCCTGGTATAAAGAAATTAGGGTAGAAGCGGAATGGACTGAGGGAAGAGAAGACGCAAATTGTGATATTAGTATCCAAACGAGTTTAGGCTCAGGTTTAGATATTTCAAACAAAAGATATATACTTGCTGGTGCTACAGGAACCTCAGATTTTTCAACTTCGAGTGTAACTTTTTCTATACCAAATACCCTTTCGGCAAAGTACAATATATATTGTGTTTTTGTACCACATTCTATTGTTGATAAAGATAATTTAAAATCTAGTCAGGTTTCATATCGTTTAACGTATATCAATACATCAACCGGTAGAACCAGGGGTATAAATATTACACCAGAATTTAACATAACAGATCCTCAATCTGTAACTAAGATGTTTGTAGATCAAGTAGATTTTGGATATGCTAATATAGTGGATGAGGATTATGAAAATGTTGTTGTTAAGTTGTTAGTGAAAAATGAAGTGAAAGTTGCAGATGAAAATGCAGAAGGAAGTAATTTGACTCGTGACATGCGTATTGATTGTATCATCTTCGAACCTGTTGTTGAGTAGTTAAAAATATTGTAAAATGATAAATAAACGAAATATATCAATGAAAAGAGTGTTCAAGAAACATCTTCCTCAAGCATATTTTCGTGCTAAGCATATTGTTATGGTTAGCATGTTGCTATCGTTGCTTCTGATTAGTTCTCAATTAAAGGCCGCAGATTCGTTGCGATATGTGAGTGGGGTCGTTCAAGATGCAAAAACAAAAATGCCAATAGCATCAGCTCAAATTATGGCTTTAAATGTTAGTTCCTCAGCTACTACGGATGGTGAAGGTAAATTCAAAATTGAAATTTCAGAAGGTACAGAAGTCCTTTTAGTAAAAGCTTTTGATTATAACTCACGTGAAATCTCGGTAAAAGGAAGAGAATCTATTGTGATTGATTTGTATTCAGAAGTATATACACCATCGGTAAAAGAGGTGCAAAATGTACAAGGTAAGGAAAACCAATCTTATAGTGCCAATTCAATTGTATCGGTTGATAATTTTGAAAATGAGGCATTAATATCCGTTGACCAGATTCTTCAAACCAAACTGGGAGGTGCAATTCATTCAGTGTCTAGATCCGGTAATCTGGGTGTTGGAAATTCAATTTCGGTAAGAGGAATCAATTCCATTCATAGAAATAATCAGCCACTTATTGTTGTGGATGGTGTTATTTGGGAAAATTATAATGATGTCAGATCTTTACATGATGGATTTGTATTTAATCCCTTAAATAATATCAATATTGATGATATTAAGAGTGTATCCGTATTAAAAGACGGAACGGCTATATATGGTAGTAAAGGCAGTAATGGGGTTATTCTAATTCAAACCCGAAGAGGTGAAGGTATGGTAACCAAAATAGAGGTGAATGCAAGTGGTGGGATTATCGAAAAACCAAAATCTATTCCAACCTTGAATGTAGATGAGTTCCGTCTGTTTTCAACAGACTTGTTAGGATCTATTGATAGAACAAAAATTATGGAAATGTTCGGACAGTCTGTCAATGAATTGGATTTTTTGGATGATAATCCATCTAGTTTTTCCTATAAAACATACCATAATAATACAGATTGGAATGATGAAGTATATCAAACTGCCCTATTTCAAAATTATAACATTAGTGTAAATGGTGGAGACGACAGAGCATTGTATGGTTTTTCTGTAGGATATACAAGTTCTGAAGGTTTGATAAAAGGAACAGATATACAGCGCTTTAATACCCGTTTTAATGCAGACTTTAACCTAAGTAAAGCTGTAAACGTTGGTATGGATATAAGTCTTGCTAATGTAGATCGTTTTTTACTGGATGATGGTGTAAATTCTTATTCATCGGTATCATACTTAAGTATAATTAAATCACCTTTCTTAAATCCTTATAGATATACTGTTTCAGGAACCTTATCAAATAAACTGAATGATAGTGATGTTTTTGGAGTGGGAAACCCAACTGCATTAGTTAAAGATTCATACAACACCGATAAACACTATCGTTTTAATGTAGCAATAGCTCCGGAATTTAAAATAAGTCCTGTATTAACATTAGGTACTAAATTTGATTATAGCTTAGTTAAGGATAAAGAGTCTTTTTATACACCACCACTTGGCGTGAAGAATATTTATCTGGAAGGTTTAGGTGTTTCTGAGAATGTTTCTAAGGATCAGGTAATTAGGACTGTTGGTTTATTTAGTGATACGCAATTAAAATATTCTAACACTTTTAATAATCGTCATCGAATCAATGGTATTGCAGGTTGGCGTTACATTTCCAGTTTTTTGGAATTAGATTATGTTGAGGGGCATAATAGCGGTACTTATCATGGATTATTTAATGAAACTGCATTTAGAGTAGTAAATGGTATCAACAACAGAGAAAAATCAATGTCTACCTATGCCAACATTGATTATAGTTTTGATCATAGATACTTTCTTACAGCAGGAGTTGCAGTTGATGGATCCTCTAAATTTGGAAGTGAAACAAAAGGTGGATTTCAACTATTTGACAGAAGCTGGGGCGTTTTTCCATCATTGCAAGGAGCCTGGTTAATTTCATCTGAAGAATTTATGGCTGGCTTAAATGCTATCGATCAATTGAAATTAAGAGGGGGTGTAACAATGACCGGGAATGATGATATCGATCCTTATGCCTGGAGTACTTATTTTGTTGCCGCACCTTATAGTAAAAATATAGTTGGTATTGAATTTGGGAATTTGGCGAATCAGGAAATTCAATGGGAATCAAATACTAAATTCAATGTAGGGTTAGATGTAACTTTGTTTAATGATAGATTGGATTTAAGTGCAGATGTATATCAATCAACAACTAAGGATTTATTATTGCTAAAAGATCTTCCGGAAGTTGCAGGTACAGGTAAGTATTGGACCAATGAGGGTGAAATGTCAAACGAAGGTTTTGAAGTTTCAGCTAATTTAAAGGTATTAAATCTGAAATCTTTTAAATGGGAGATGGGAGCTAGTGTAGGTCATTATAAAAATGAAATTAAATCATTGCCTTCAGGGAGCTTTACAACAGAAGCATATGGTGGTGAAATTCTTACTTCTGTTGGTAATGCAGCCGGATTATTCTATGGATATAAAACCAATGGTGTAATTTCTTCTTTGGCGGAAGCCGGTAGCGCAAATTTATCTATGATTAACGAAGAAGGAGAAACATTATATTTTGGTGCAGGCGACATGCGTTTTGAGGAAGTTGTTAAAGATGGTGTATTAGATGATAAAGATAAACAAATCATCGGCGATCCTAATCCTGATGTTTATGGTTCTTTTAATTCATCGTTTCATTATAAAAACTTATCACTCGATGCATTCTTTACTTTTTCATATGGTAACGATGTTTATAATTATTTAAGAGCTAATCTTGAGTCGGGAAGTCAGTTTTATAATCAGTCCGATGCCTTGCTTAATAGATGGGTAGTAGATGGACAGGAAACTGAGCAACCTAAAGTTTCCTATGGCGATCCTATGGGTAATGCAAGGTTTTCTGATAGATGGATAGAAGATGGTTCTTACCTGAAATTAAAAACGTTGACCATGAGTTATAAAATTCCATTGTCAGGAAATGGTGCTATAAAAGGTCTTAAGGTTTGGGCTTCAGCTCATAATTTATGGACATTAACAGAATACTTAGGATTAGACCCGGAAGTGTCTCATAGTAATAGTGTTTTATTTCAAGGCATTGACAGAGGATTGCTACCATCAAGTAAAAGTTATTTCGTTGGGGTGAAGTTGAATCTATAATAGGTAAATCAATATTTATAGTTAGTTATTATCGAATATAAAAATGAAAAGATGAAACGAGCCAGAAGTATGTTATTTACATGTACGCATATTGCTAAAGAATTAATGTATACATTGAAGAATAACAAAATTGGTGAGTTCCATGTGGCAATTAATGAATAAATTTTAGACACATGAATAAATTAATAAAAATAACAATTGGTCTTACTATGATGGCTTTTATGGCTGTTGGGTGTAATGATTTGTTAGATGTGGATTCTGATCAGATTGTTTTACCAAAAGATCATCAGCTCAATTCACCCAATGATACCGTTTATTCCTTGGTTGGAATATATCATAAATTAAGTAAGTTAGCTGATGGTTATGTGTTTTTGGGTGAATTGAGAGGTGATTTGATGGACATTACAGATAATGTTAATGTCGATTTGGAGGAGATATATAATTTTAATATTTCCGAAGAAAATAAATATAATAATGCGTCTGAATATTACTCAGTAATTAACCATTGTAATTACCTGATTCAAAATATTGATACATCAATTGTGGATAAAGCCGAAAAAGTAATGTATAGAGAATATGCAGCAGCTAAAGCGATAAGAGCCTGGACTTATATGCAATTAGCTTTAAATTACGGAACGGTTATGTATTATGAGGAACCGATATTGACGATTGATGACGCCAATAAAACCTATCCAGAGTATGATAAAAACACTTTAGTCCCAATTTTAATTAGTGAATTATTACCATTGCAAAATGTGCAATTACCTGGATCTATATCTATTTCTGATATTACAACAGAAAAGTTAAATTTTAATGTCAGATATCTGTTGGGTGAATTATATTTATGGATTAATGATTATGCCAATGCCGCCCAGGTACTGTTTAATTTAATAGATGAACAATACGATGACGTTAAACTAAATCCCTATAGTTATATGAGATGGATCGTTGAAAATAATGAATTTACTAATGGTGAATATGTTAACTGGATCCTTAGCGTTTTTGATCCTTCGTCCAGCGCATTAATTACAGGAATTTCTTCAGTTACAAATCTGGGTGATGGTAATTCATTGGATAGTTTAACCTGGTTTTATCCGGAGGTGCAACCCTCTGAAGTTGCCATTGAGAATTGGGAAAATCAGACCTATTATCACAATGCTTCCATAACAAAAACCGGAGATCTTAGAGGTAATAGGGGGTCGTATTACAGTTTGGAAAATTTGTCTTTAACCTCTTTAGATGATCCGGAAAAAATACCTGGTGAAAATGGATTAATATATAAATATATACGGTTATCAGGCAATCAGACTAAGACAGCAATTGTTTGTAGAGATGCCTATATATATTTAAAATATGCAGAAGCTGTAAATAGATTAGGTAAACCAAATTTAGCATTTGCTGTATTAAAAAATGGTTTAAATTCAAATACCATAACAAGTGATGCTATTGTTCCAACATGGGAGAAATACAGCTCGTATTCCGAAGAAGAGGGTGGAACTTTATATCCTTATCTGGATTTCACTGATGATAAATTTACTCTGGAATTTGTTATAAATAGTAATGGAGAACGTTCTGTTACAAATGGTATGATAGGACTTCATTCCAGAGGTTCAGGTAACGTGGATTTAGCTACGGATTATATTATTCCGAACCTGCCTACTCTTGAAGATTCAGTGGCTTGGGTGGAGGATAAAATTGTGGAGGAAATGGCATTGGAAACTGCTTTTGAAGGAAATCGTTTTCAGGATTTAATGCGTATTTCAAATCACAGAGGAGATAATTCTTATTTAGCTGAAAAAGTATCTGCAAAATATGAAGAT
>JBNKGY010000002.1:0-50269 GCA_050290065.1 Marinilabiliaceae bacterium | reverse complement strand
CAGGAAACTTGCGAATCTAAAAAAAAATGGGAAAAGGATTGAAATAGATTTAGGTGGTGGGGAGAAGCAATACTTATACTACTCAACCTCAACTTTATTAACAAAATTAACCTGGTTTCCAATTGTTCAGCTTCTCATCATTTCAATTTTTGTATTCATCGCATATCTGGCATTTAGTAGTTCAAGAAAAGCAGAGCAAAACCAGGTTTGGGTTGGCATGGCCAAAGAAACAGCACATCAACTTGGAACACCCATTACTTCATTACTTGGCTGGATTGACTTTCTGGGACTGAAAATAAACGATACAAAAACATTAGAGGAGCTCAGAAAAGACTTAAACAGGCTACAGAACATAGCCGAACGATTCTCTAAAATCGGTTCCAAACCAATTTTGGAAGAAGTAAATATTTCTGAAATAGCAGAGCAAAGTATCCAATACCTAAAAACACGATCTTCGGGGAAAGTTGAGTTTTCAATAAACTTAGAAGATAACATAACAACCCATGCAAATGCCACATTATTAGAGTGGGTTTTTGAGAATTTAATTAAAAATGCCATTGATGCCATCAAAGGAGACGGAAAAATTTCTATCACCACAAAGAAAAATGAATCCGGCATTGCCATTGATATTTCTGATAATGGGAAAGGCATTCCTCGGCAGAAATTTACAACCGTTTTTGAACCCGGCTACACAACAAAAAAAAGAGGATGGGGATTAGGACTTTCTCTAACCAAAAGAATCATTGAAGATTATCATAAAGGTAAAATATATGTAAAAGAGTCAGAACCTAATATAAAAACCACTTTTAGAATCATTCTATAATCGCACATAATGTACTGATTATGTGTCTTTTAAAAATATCAATTAACACCCAATCGATAAAATGGCAATAAAATTCAACAATTACTTCCTCAGTACTATTAATTTTTATACTTTTGCAAAGTTTTTATTTAAGGTGAGATGGACAAGCTAAAAGATTACACAATAGCTTTTAAGGGTTTAAAAGAAGGGAAGCACCATTTTCACTATAAAATTGGGCAACCTTTTTTTGAATTAATTGAAGACTCAATTATTGAGAAAGGAAATTTTGAAGTATCATTGACATTAGACAAAAAGTCGCAGATGCTTCAATTAGATTTTAATATTGCCGGAAATGTACAGGCGATATGCGACAATTGCTTAGGTGACTTAACAATACCTGTTTCATACGATGGAACGATGTATATTAAGTTTGGGATAATGTATGATGAACCCAGTGATGAGATCATCGTATTACCCCATGAAGAAAATGAGTATAATGTTGCACAGTTAATTTATGAATTTATTGTGGTAAGTATGCCTCTCAGATCTGTCCATGAAGATAATGAGGGTTGTGATCAGGAAATGATCGATAAACTAGAACAGTTTTCGTCAGAACACCACGAAGAAGATAATACAGATAAAGCTATTGACCCTAGATGGGAGGCTTTAAAAAAATTAAAAGATAATAGTAATAAGTAAATAGGTTATAAAATGGCACATCCTAAGAGAAAGATTTCTAAAACAAGAAGAGACAAGAGAAGGACGCATTACAAAGCTACTGCTCCTGCATTGGGAGTTTGCTCAAACTGTGGATCTAGCGTAAAACTACATACCGTTTGTGGAGAATGTGGTTATTACAGAGGAAAATTAGCTGTTGAAAAAGAAATTACAGCATAACTTTTTATTTTTAAAAGTACTTTATAAATTTGCCTTGCTTTGCGAGGCAAATTTTGCTTTATGGCATTTCTTAATCGAAAAGGGTGATGCCTGATTCTTCAGAATAAATAGTAGTTTAGCTTCTCCAAAAAGCACTTAGTATTATATCGCAGGAGTGAAAGCTCAAGCTATTTCTAACTTTTGGCAGTAATTTATACTACCACTGAATTACGTTAACATGAAAAAGATTAATGCTGTAATCACAGGCGTTGGCGCTTATGTACCTGAATACGTCTTGACTAATGAAGAGTTAAGTACAATGGTCGACACTTCCGACGAATGGATAATGACTCGTGTCGGGATCAAAGAAAGACGTATTCTTAAAGGTGAAGGTAAAGGCTCATCTGATATGGGTGCCGAAGCTGTAAAAGAATTACTAAAGAAGACCAATACCAAACCGGAAGAAGTTGACCTTCTTGTATGTGCAACGGTTACTCCTGATCATATTTTTCCTGGAACATCCGCAATTATCTGTGACAAAGTAGGTATTAGAAATATTCAAAGTTTTGATATTAATGCTGCTTGTTCCGGCTTTTTATATGCACTTGATGTTGCATCGAAATTTGTGCAATGTGGGACACATAAAAAGGTAATTGTAGTAGGTGCAGAAAAAATGTCATCGATAACTGACTATACAGACAGAACTACATGTGTATTATTTGGAGATGCGTCTGCTGCTGTTATGCTTGAACCAACCGAAGAGGAATTTGGTGTTCTGGATACCATTTTAAGAAGTGATGGTATGGGAAGAAATCACTTGCTTATGAAAGCCGGTGGATCGGTAAAACCAGCATCACATGAAACAATTGATGCAAAAGAGCACACCGTATATCAGGAAGGGCAGGCTGTTTTCAAACATGCTGTATCAAATATGGCTGATGTTTCTGCGGAAATTGTAGAAAGAAATAATTTGGCTCCTGAAGATATTGCATGGCTAGTTCCTCATCAGGCTAATTTAAGAATCATTGATGCTACAGCCCGACGTATGGGAATTGAAAAAGAGAAAGTAATGATTAACATTGAACGTTATGGTAATACTACCTCAGCAACAATTCCGTTATGCTTATGGGAATGGGAAGATAAACTTAAAAAAGGTGATAATATTATATTAGCAGCTTTTGGTGCAGGATTTACCTGGGGCTCTGTTTATTTGAAATGGGGATATGATCCAAAATAAGGTGATACATTAAGAGATAAATAAAATGGGAGATTTTTTATAAAAAAATCTCCCATTTCTATTTCATTATGGTATATCAACAATTATTATTTATGCCTTTTCTTCAGCTCATTGGCTAAATCTTCGATTCTATATCCCTTATAGGTTAACAATACAATTAAGTGATATAATAAATCTGCACCTTCGTATAAAAAGTTTTCATCATCGTTAGCCATAGCTCCAATAACTGTCTCAATAGCTTCTTCTCCTACCTTTTGAGTTATTTTACGGGTTCCTTTCTCAAATAGTGAGGTGGTATAAGAACCTTCCGGCATCTCTTCCTTACGCTTATCTATAAAGTCCTGCAAATGGCTTAAAAATGCTATATCTGCATTATTCTTCTCATTAAAACAAGTATCAGATCCAGTATGACAAGTTGGTCCAACAGGATTAGCTTTAATCAACAAAGTATCATTATCGCAGTCCACTGTAATAGAAACAACATTTAAAAAATTACCTGATTCTTCCCCTTTGGTCCATAGGCGGTTTTTGGTTCTACTGAAAAAAGTGACTTTACCTTCTTTTTCAGTCTTTTCAAAAGCCTCCTGATTCATAAAACCAAGCATTAACACTTTACTTGTACTGGCATCCTGAATGATAGCCGGAACCAGTCCATTACCTAACTTGTCATAATCTATTTTCATAATCTTAAAAGTATCATGTATTGAGTATCAACTATCATATCAAATCAAAAAGTTTAGAAGTAAATCCCAGACTTTTAAATACTCAACAAACTATTATTCAATTTATAACGTTACAATCTTATATTTATCCCTTCGGTATGAAGGTAATTCTTTAAATCAGGTATGGCAATTTCCTTATAATGGAAAATACTTGCTGCTAATCCGGCATCAGCCATTCCATGGGTAAAAACATCTTTAAAGTGCTCCATTTCACCGGCTCCACCACTAGCAATAATCGGAATTGAAAGATCTGTTGATAATTTTGCGAGTGCCTCATTAGCAAACCCTTGCTTTACACCATCATGATCCATTGAAGTAAATAAAATTTCACCTGCACCTCTTTCTTCTGCCTCTTTTGCCCAAGGGAATAATCTTTTTTCAGTAGGAATTCTACCTCCATTTACTGTCACAATCCAATCATCCCCGTCGAAATGTTTAGCATCAATAGCTACAACCACGAACTGGCTACCAAAATTCTGCGCCATATCATTTATCAACTGCGGATTTCTTACTGCTGATGAATTTATACTGATCTTATCTGCTCCGGCATTTAATAATGCTTCAGCATCTTTTAATTCGCTTATTCCACCCCCCACAGTAAAAGGTATGTTGATATGTTGAGCAATCCTTTTCACAAGATCTACAAAGGTTTTTCTACCCTCGTGACTGGCAGTTATATCCAAAAATACCAATTCATCAGCACCTTGTTGTGCATATAATGCTCCTAATTCAACGGGATCACCAACCTCTTTAATACCAACAAACTTAATTCCCTTAACGGTCATGCCATTTTTAATATCCAAACAAGGTATAATTCTTTTTGCCAGCATATTATGCGTATTTTTCCAATTGTTTTAAATCAATTTTGCCTTCATAAATGGCCTTACCTGTAATAACAGCGGGCACTTTTGCCTCAACAAGTCTATCTACATCTTCCATACTACTCAACCCGCCACTTGCAACCAGGTACAATTCAGGAAATTTATCCAACACCTTTCTATACAAATCAATGGCAGGCCCTTGTAACATACCATCTTTACTTATATCAGTACATATCACCTTAGTAATACCTTTTCCAATATAGTCTTTAATAAATGGTATCAGTTCTAAGTCCGAAGTTTCAAGCCATCCGGAAACAGCTACTTTCTCATCCTTAACATCTGCGCCCAATATAATTTTATCCGATCCGTATGTATCAATCCAACTACTAAAAACATCTTGATTTTTAACAGCAATACTCCCTCCGGTAATCATTTGTGCACCACTGTTAAATGCAATTTTTAAATCCTCGTTGGTTTTAAGTCCACCTCCAAAATCAATAACCAGATCAGTTTTGGTAGCGATTTGTTCCAATACCTTATAATTAATGATATGTCCGGCTTTTGCACCATCCAAATCTACCAGATGAAGTCGATTAATACCATGATCCTCAAACATCTGCGCTACTTCAACAGGGTTTTCGTTGTATACTTTTTTCTGGTTATAATCACCTTGACTAAGTCTAACACACTTTCCTTCAATTATATCTATTGCAGGAATAACATCTATCAATGCCATGTTAAAGTTTTATAAAGTTTTCAAGAATACGGGAACCAACATCACCACTTTTTTCGGGGTGAAACTGGGTTGCATAAAAATTATCCTTGTGTAAAGCAGAACTATAAGGTAAAATATAATTTGTTGTAGCTGCAGTATGTTCTCCCAAAGCGACATAAAAACTATGTACAAAGTATACATATTGCCCCTCCAATGTGGCATCAAAAAGCTTACTATTCACATTGGCAATTGCATTCCAACCCATATGAGGAACCTTAATATTTTCAGGGTTTGGATTTGGTAATACAAACTTCTTAACCTTTTCATCAAAAATGCCCAGACAATCCACATTTCCTTCTTCAGAGTGACTGCACATAAGCTGCATTCCTAAGCATATTCCCAAAACCGGTTGCTTAAGGTTTACAATCAGTTCATCCAGTTTATTTTCCTTCAAATATTTCATGGTTGAACTTGCCTCGCCAACTCCCGGAAAAATTACTTTATCAGCATTCTTTATTTCATCAGGATCAGAAGTAATCACATGCTCTACACCCAGTCTTTCCAAGGCAAAGCTTACAGAACGGATGTTACCTGCATTGTATTTTATTATTGCAACTTTCATTTTTTAAATTTCATTATAGCCATTTTTCAATAGTGAATTACATTTAAGTAACTCTATTAATTTTCAAGCTCCCCTGCTATTTTGGCTTTCATCGATTCAAACTCTTCTCTATTATAGAGTCTGGTCAGATATATTATTTTTCCGTCTCTATCAATTATCACATTTCGAGTAACTCCTGCCTCTTTTAAAGCATATTTTGCAAAAATATCAGCATTCGGATCTAAAGCCAGTGGATATGTAATACCCGTTCTTTTAGAAAACGTTATCAATTTTTCAAGTGGCTCATCTCTATCAATACCAACTACAACCAATCCATTATCTTTATGTTCTTGCCAAATTTCTTTCTCTATAAATGGCATTTCTTTCATACACACCCCACACCAACTTGCGGTAAACTGAAGCATAACAACTTTACCACGATTCTCTGACAATTTAAAATATGTTCCATCATCCAGCTGTGCTGTAAAATCGGGAGCCATATCACCAACCTTTACAACATATCCCCTATTATCATCCTCCTGCACCCGTAAACAACCTGCTGTTATAAAGGTTATTATAAGCAATACACATACTTTATATAACATAAATATTGCTTTTAGTTAAAAATTATAGTTCTGTTTTTATAAACTAATGTTTTCCGTTCAATATGTGCTTTAACGGCTCTTGCCAATACAATTTTTTCAACATCCTTCCCTTTTTGGATGAGGGTTCTTATGGAATCATGATGTGAAATACGGTTGATATCTTGTTCTATAATCGGACCTGCATCCAAATCAGAAGTTACATAATGACTAGTAGCACCAATAATTTTCACACCCCGTTTATGAGCTGCATGATAAGGTTTTGCTCCTGCAAAAGCCGGCAAGAAGGAATGGTGAATATTAATTACTTTTTCAGGGAATTTATTAATGAAACTCTGAGAAAGCACTTGCATGTATCTGGCCAGAACCACAAAGTCGACCTTGTATTTTTCCAATATTTCAAGCTCTAACTTTTCCTGTGCCTCTTTGGTATCTGCAGTAATAGGCACATGAACAAAATCAATTCCAAATTGCTTTGCAACCGGCTCTAATGTTGTATGATTTCCAATAATCACAGGAACATCTACCTTGAATTCTCCGCTTTGATAACGCGCTAATAAATCATACAAACAATGCGATGCCTTTGACACAAAAATAGCCATACGAGGAATTTCATCCGTAAAATTCAGAGTCCATTTCATCTGATAAGGATCCCCTAAGAATTTCTGGAAGGTTGGTATAATTTCTTCTCTGGGCAAATTAAAATTAGTGAGATCCCATGAAACCCGCATTGAAAACAAATTTTCATCATGATCTACATGTTGATCTACACTTATAATATTTCCATGATGCAGGTTAATGAAATCTGTTACTCTGGCAACAATTCCACTCTGATCCGGACAATGTATTTTTATTATGGCTGTATTCTCGTTATTTTCCATTTACAACGTTCATTTTGAGCCTGTAAAATTAATTAATATATGTCAGCTGAAAAATAAACGACTGACAAATATCATCATCTACGCTCCTTTCACTTCCTTAATAAAAGATTTAATGTTTTCATGTAAGTTAGTTTCCTCACCAATTAACTTAACAAATGCACTACCTACAATGGCCCCTTCTGCATACTTACAAGTTTCTTTATAGGAATCATGATCTCCAATACCAAAACCAATTAATGAAGGATTATTCAAGTTCATATTTTTTACCCGCTCAAAATAGGCTAATTGCGAATCAGACAAACCTTTTTTTGCACCTGTTACAGCTGCCGAAGATACCATGTAAATAAAGCCATTGGTTTTTTCATCAATTAATTTAATTCGCTCCTCAGGCGTCTGGGGTGTAATTAAAAATATATTACTTATTCCAAATTTATCGAAAGTCTCTTTGTATACATCCAGATACTCCTGAAAAGGAAGGTCTGGCAGGATCACTCCATCCACACCAACTTCACTACATTTTTTAGCAAAGGCTTCAATTCCATATTTATGCACAGTATTAATATATCCCATTAAAATAACAGGAGTAGTCACTTTAGGACGCAAATCTGCCAACTGCTCAAATAGTACTTTCAGACTCATCCCATTTTTCAAGGCCGTTTCACCGCTATGCTGTATAGTAGGTCCATCAGCCAATGGATCAGAAAAAGGGATTCCAATTTCCACCAGATCAGCACCTGCTTCTTCAAGGGTTTTTAAAATAGGAACAGTATCATTTAGGTTCGGATATCCCGCTGTATAATAAATAGATAAAATATCTTTTTTATCCTGAAATAATTGTTTTATACGATTCATACTTTTAGTATTAAGTAGTAAGCATCCATTATCAGCATTTCATTAACTGACAGAAAAACTCATACTGAATTGTTTAAAATTGATTACAATTTAAACCTATCCATGTAGGTATTCATATCCTTATCTCCTCTTCCGGATAAGGTGATTACAACAGAATCATCCTTTTTAAAATTCAGCTTTTTAAGAGCTACAAATGCATGAGCTGATTCCATGGCCGGAATGATTCCCTCCAAACGTGTCACCTCAAGTGCAAAATCCAAAGCTTCCTGATCTGTTGCATCCAGAAAGATGGCTCTTCCTGTATCTTTTAAATGGGCATGTTGCGGACCAATACCCGGATAATCCAATCCAGCTGAAATAGAGTAAGGCTCAACAATCTGACCATCATCATCCTGCATTAAAAAGGTTTTGCTTCCGTGAATAATTCCCACATCTCCCAATGCGATAGTAGCAGCTGTTTCTCCAGATTCAATACCTAAACCCGATGCTTCAACAGCAACCAGTTTCACTTGCTCATCATCCAGAAAATGATAAAAGCTTCCTGATGCATTACTACCACCTCCTACACAAGCCACCACATAATTTGGATATTCACTACCTGTTTTTTCTTTGAATTGTTCTTTTATCTCCTTACTGATAACACTTTGAAAACGAGCTACCATATCCGGATAAGGATGAGGACCAACAACTGAACCAATAATATAAAAGGTATCCTCAGGATTACAAATCCAATCTCTTAAAGCCTCATTAGTTGCATCCTTTAATGTTTTATTACCCGATTCTGCAGCCACAACCTCAGCCCCCAGCATTTTCATCCTAGCTACGTTGGGTGCCTGTCGCTCAATATCCAGTGCCCCCATGTAAACTACACATTTTAAGCCCATCAAGGCACATGCGGTTGCTGTTGCTACTCCATGCTGGCCAGCACCAGTTTCTGCAATAATCCGCTCTTTTCCCAATTCCTTAGCTAATAATATTTGCCCAAGAGTGTTGTTTATTTTATGTGCACCTGTATGATTTAAGTCCTCTCTTTTTAAATATACATGCGTTCCATACTTTTCTGAGAGTCTCTTTGCATAATAAAGTGGTGAAGGTCTACCCACGTAATCTTTCAACAACTGAATATATTCTTTCTGAAATTTGTCGGTATTGATAACATCCAGGTATACTTTTTTTAAGTTATCGATATTTGGCTGTAACATTTCAGGAATCCATGCGCCTCCAAAGCGACCATACATTCCGTTTTCATCAACATTATATTTTGAGCCCATAGCTAATATTTTTTTACTTTTTGAATAAATTCAGATACCATATCCACATTTTTCAACGCAGGTTCTTTCTCAAACCTACTATTTATATCCACTGCATATATGTTAATATGTTTCAGATTTAAGATGTCTTCAACATCATTTTGTGTAATTCCCCCACTTAAAAATATGGGTTTATTATTATCATAGTTATCAAGAATATTCCAATTGAACTTATGCCCGCTTCCTCCATACCCTTTCGTTTTTGTGTCGAAAAGAAAATAATCACAAACTTCAGTATATGGTCTTAATACAGCAAAATCAAATCCCTCATCAACCTGAAAAGCTTTAATTACTTCCACCCCCATTTGCTTCACCATTAAACAAAGTTCCGGAGATTCATTTCCATGCAATTGCACTCCATCTAGCTCATATCTGGCCACAGACTTTGATATTTCCTGTTCTGAGGCATTCACAAAAACTCCGGTCTTTTTAATGGATGAGGGCAGATGATGGATGTTTTCAGGAGAATAATCATCACCAATATATCTGGGGGATTTAGCATAGAATATAAAACCCATATAATCTGGTTTCAATCCTGCAATCGCATCTATATTCTCACGATCACGCATCCCACACACCTTTATTTTGGGTAATTTAATCATACGTTTGCACCAATAGCTTTAGAGAATTCAATACATGCTTCTCCTGGATTTTTAGTTCTCATAAAATTTTCTCCAATTAAAAAACCCTGAAAACCATGCTCCCTGAGCAAAAAGATATCCTCAGGAGTATAAATTCCACTTTCCGAAATTTTAACCACATCCTTGGGCATAGCCAGAGCCAGATCGATACTTCTCTGCAAGCTCACTTCAAAAGTTTTTAGATTTCGGTTATTTACACCTACCACATCCACTAGTGGATTTACAATATCCAACTCTTCCTTGCTATGAACCTCCATTAATATATCCAGCCCCAGATCCTTTGCCAGTTTTGATAATTCATCAGCCTCTTCATAAGACAATACCGCTGCAATCAATAAAATGGCACTTGCACCAATAGCTTTTGCTTCATAAACCTGATATGGCGAAATCATAAAATCTTTACGCAGAAGTGGAAGCGTTGTCACCTTACGTGCTGCCACCAAATCACTTTTATTGCCTCCAAAAAATTCAGAATCTGTTAATACAGAAATCCCACTTACACCCGCTTTCTCATATAATGGGACTACATCTTCAACAGTTGACATACTATTGATTACCCCTTTAGATGGTGACTTTCGCTTATATTCAGAAATGATACCATTATGTCTACCATCCGTCAAGAAAGTCTTTAAAGAAGGTACTTGTTTTTTGAATGCGCTGTAAGTTTTTAATTTTTCAACAGATGTAAAATCTTGTTGATAGGCTACTTCAACTTTTTTTTGTGCAACTATTTTATCCAGAATATTCATACTATTATTAATGTCAATACCCTATATCAATCTTAGATTTGATGTTCTATAAATAAGAAGCTCATCTAAAAATGATACTTCTGCTCTATTTTATTTCTACTAATTTTTTAAGCACCTGATTGGCACTACCTCCTATTAATGACTCCTTTGCCAAAGCAATACATTCACCTATTGATTTTTGATTATCAATACACTGTATAGCTAATGCAGCATTGGCTATTACAGCAGAATTCTGAGCTTCAGTTCCTTTTCCACTCAAAATATCAGTGAATATTTTTGCCGCTTCAGGTACAGTATCCCCTCCAAAAATATCCTCTTGTTTAATTCTGTCAAAACCCAATTCCTCAGGCGAAATCAACTGCTCTCCCTTATTGGTCACCACCTTAAAATCACCTGTCAATGAAATCTCATCATACCCATCTAAACTATGAATGATTGAGTAATTTTTATCTGTATTCTGATACAAATATTGGTATAACCTTAAGACCTCCAGACTATATACCCCTAATAACTGATTCTTTGGAAACGAAGGATTTACCAAAGGGCCTATCATATTAAAAAACGTTTTTAAACCCAATTCCTTGCGATAAGGAGCTACGGCTTTCATTGCCGGATGAAATAACGGCGCATGTAAAAAACATATTCCGGCTTGCTCAACCTGTTTCTTCAGCAAACCCTCCTCATTGGTGAAGGTATATCCTAAATACTCCATCACATTTGATGAACCACAGGATGATGAAACACCATAGTTTCCATGTTTGGTTACTTTATATCCTGCCCCTGCCACTAAAAAGGAGGAAAGGGTCGAAATGTTAAATGTATTTTTACCATCTCCACCCGTACCAACTATATCGATGGCATTAAAATCAGACAAATCAATTTTTCGGCAAAGCTCCAATAAAGCATCTCTAAACCCGGAAAGTTCTTCAACACTAATGGGGCGCATCATATATACAGTTAGAAATGCAACGACATGCGACCCATTGTATTTTTCATTTGCAATTTCAACAAGTATATTTTTTGCTTCAGAACGTGTCAATCTTTTATGTTCAAGCAGTTTTTTTAATGTTTCTTTAATCATGGATTATATTTTGGTATCAAGAGATAAACATCATGATACAATATTATTAACACCTTGTTTTTCAACCTATTTATCACAGGGCATATTATTCAATATAAATATTAGGAACTAGGACTTTAACCAATTCTCCATCATTTTCTTACCATACTCTGTTAAAATGGATTCCGGGTGAAATTGCACTCCTCTCACATCATGATTATTATGGTGAATTCCCATAATCTTTCCTTCCTCATCTCTCGATGTCACTGAAAAACAATCTGGTAAGTCATTATCATTAACAACCCATGAATGATACCTACCCACGTTAATTTCTTTAGGAATATCATTAAATAAATATTCCTCCTGATCAACAATAGAAATGGGAGTTGCTACACCATGATAAACCTTCGGTAAGTTTGAAATAGAACCGCCATAAGCTTCTGCTATAGCCTGATGTCCCAAACACACTCCCATGATACTCTTTGTTGCCCCATATTTTTGAATAACCTGAATTAAGATTCCTGCTTCACATGGAATTCCAGGACCTGGCGACAACAAAATTTTATCATATTTTTCAATTTCTTCCAGAGGAAGTTCATCGTTTCGATAAACATCTACTTTATAGCCTACAATTTCTTCAATATAATGAACCAGATTATAGGTAAACGAATCGTAATTATCTAAAACTAATATCTTTTTCATTTCTCTTTTATTCCAAATTTGATTAAAATTCAGTAGCCAGTTCCACCGCTTTCTTTAAGGCACCCAACTTATTATTTACTTCAGCCAATTCACTCTCAGGAACAGATTCGGAAACAACACCTGCACCTGCCTGATAAAAAAGCGTATTATTTTTACATAAAAATGAACGTATCATAATGGCTTGATTAAAAGATCCATCTAACCCTAACATTCCAATACATCCACCATAGTATCCTCTGTTTTGGTTTTCGTATTTATCAATTAATTCCATAGCCATAAACTTTGGAGCTCCGGAAAGTGTTCCTGCCGGAAATGTATCTGCCATTACTCTACAGGTATTTGAATCCTGTTGTAATTGACCTCTAACATCAGACACCAGATGAAGCACATGAGAATAATACTGAACTTCCTTGTAAGTCTTAACTTTCACATGATCACAGTTTCTACTTAAATCGTTTCTGGCCAAATCAACCAACATTACATGTTCGGCATTCTCTTTAGGATCTGCACTTAATTTTTCAGCAAGCTCACGATCCTTAATATCATCACCGGTACGTTTAAATGTACCAGCAATAGGATTTATGGTAGCTTCACCATTGTCAATTACCAGTTGTGCTTCTGGCGAAGATCCTAATATTTTGTATCCTCCATAATCAAAAAAGAACAGATAGGGTGATGGGTTTATATTTCGCAAAGCCCTGTAAACATTAAATTCATCTCCGGTATACTTTCTCTTGAATTGACGTGATAGTACGATTTGAAAAACATCACCACGAAAACAATGATCTTTTCCTTTTTTCACCATTTCAATGAATTCATCATCAGAAATATTTGACACTTCTTCTGTATCGGGTTGAAATCTAAAAGAAGGAACTGTTCTGTTATGAAGTAAATCTAATATATCTTCCTTCTCACTAGTCTGCCCATCTGGTAGGTTTTCAATTAAATTAAGTTGATTGGAAAAGTGATTAAAAGCCAAAATATACTTATAATAGTTATATCGCATCTCCGGAATTTCATACTCCGGATCCACTTCATTTTTAAATTGTATTGATTCAAAATGCTGAACTGCATCATATGAGGAATATCCAAAAAGACCATTTACATTAACTCGCTCCCCGGCTTCCTTTACATTAAATTGATTAATAAATTGATCCAATTGTGAGGGAACATCGACAATTTCTTTGGACTCTCCTTTAACAATCTCACCATCAGGAAGAATTTTTTCAACAATGCCTTTTGTAACTTTAAACTCTGCTAAAGATTGAAAGCAAATAAATGACTGGGAATTATTATTTCCATGATAATCTGAACTCTCCAACAAAATTGTATTGGGATACAAATCCCTTAATTTCATATAGATACTAACCGGAGTAATAATATCCGCCACATTAGCCGGAACTTTTTTTGATGAGCTGGTGATATTTATTGAATTCATATTATAATTCGATATGTAATAGTTATTGATAATTAGATATAAAAAAAATGGCTTGCCGAGGTTATCAGCAAGCCATTAGATATTATATTTTTAAATAGCGTAGCGTAAACCTCCTCTAGTTAAGAAAAAGCCAATGCCACCACCATGTATTTTTCATTAATTTTGTCATTTTGCTTATGATTTATTAGCAATTGCAAATTTTAGGATATTTTTTGAAATATCAAAATAAAAATCACTAACAAATTGATTTAATTCTGAAAAATAAATAACACTTCCTCCACTTCTGCCCACAAAAAAACGTCAACATTTATTGAAATCAATAAATGTTGACGCTCTCGTCTGTAATCAGAAAATAACTACATAATGCAATAAATCAAGCCGATACACAATAAAACAACTCTCCCAATAAGTGAGAGTAATAAGATCCAAACTTATCATTCACCCATTTATGTAGCTCTTGCATCTCTTGAGTACTAAGCCAGGTTAGTGATTTTATTAATTCCTTTCTAAACAAATGTGGATTTTTTGCCACTCCTAATAATACTTTTTTTTGGTGCTCTAACATGATAGTAAAATTTGGTAGTTTTTAAATCTTAGAGTTTAAGTATTTTTATTCAAATTTGAGATTTTCATTCAGATTTTTTACATCTCAAATATTAATTATTCATTAAATAAATTATACCTAAAAATCAATATACATGGCACTTACAAAATTATCATTCAATCTTAACCATGAGGCGAAATGAATTTTTAAGATACAAAAAATCAATTTTTAAAGCAAGTAATAATTTGAATAAAATCCGCCGCTTTGACGAAGTGAAAAAAATGTAGATTACTATTTTAGAAATTGGATTTATCGTAACTTGCTAAAGCTTTCATAATAAATCCAATAATAATGACACATACAATTTATCAGGTTGATTCATTTAGTTCTCAATTATTCAAAGGTAATCCTGCAGCTGTTATCATCTTAGAAAAATGGCTTTCGGATGGTATGATGCAGAACATTGCTATGGAAAATAATTTATCTGAAACCGCATTTGTTGCTCCACATAAATCCGAACTATACATAAGGTGGTTTACTCCAACAACTGAAGTTGACTTGTGTGGTCATGCTACATTAGCTGCAGCACACGTTCTTTTTAACCACGAGGATTATGAAGGTTTTCAGGTTACTTTCCATTCGAAAAGTGGCCCATTAACTGTAGAAAAGATAGATGAAGAATTGGTTTTAGATTTTCCGATGGATACTTTTCGTAAAGTAGATGAATTGCCTCTTTTACTAAAAATGAATTTAAAAGATGATGTAACTGAAATTTATAAAGGGAAAAATGATTACATGTTTGTATTTGAAGATCAGAAACACATTAAAAACTTCTATCCTGAATTTAATATGATAGAGTTACTGGATTCAAGAGGACTCATTATTACCGCACCTGGAGAGGAATGTGATTTTGTATCCCGATACTTTGCTCCTCAATATGGAATCCCGGAAGATCCGGTAACGGGATCTACTCATACTTTATTAACTCCTTATTGGGGTAATCGTCTGGGAAAAACAAAGCTTTCTGCAAGACAATTAAGTAAAAGAGGAGGTAAATTGAAATGTAGTATCAATGGTTCAAGAGTATTAATTGGCGGATATTGTAAAACTTTTTTTAAGGGAATATTATCATTATAGAATGACAATATCCTCTACAATTCACATTAAACAATCATACTATCTGATACTTTTAATCCCTGCTTTTTCTATTGGGGTCAAGTCAATTGTTAATCCTATCCGAATCCCTAATTTAGAAAGCGAAATTTTATCTACACCGGCCATACTGCCATTAAATGTGTTCAAATCAGGAAGTATTTCAGAATCTCCTGAAGCATTGCTGATATTACCTCCTGCCATATAACAAGCAGATATAAAGGCATTTATCCTTTTTTGCACATATAACTCTACTCCAGCTTCAAAATTCCATCCAATGGACGATTTTACTTCCACTTCAGGAATATCCTCATTTAAATCTCTGGCATAAAAACCATAGGCCGGCAAATCATCAATAGTAAGATTCCATTGTGGGTAATAACCGGAGGTTTCAACAGATCCGGAGGTGAACTTACCGCTCATTGTGCCGGGAATGATAAATACAGGTCCAGTAGAACCAAAAAACATTATGTTATTTGACAACCATTTTTGATACCTGATAAATATTGGAAACTCCATTACAGAAATCGTATGCTCCTCATTAACACCATTAAAATCAGCCGTTAATTCGAATTCCTCGCCATCGATATCAACTCTGTTTTCCTGAAGACTTACATTATTAAAAACAGCTGTTGCACCATAATCAGCCATATGAAATCCAGCTCCCAAAGCTATATCCTGACTAATATAATAGAATGCATTTATCCCAAAGTTATAATTACTGACTCCTTTTACAGTTGCATATTCAGACTTATAATTAATTGACTGGCTTCCATAACCAAACGACGGTTGAATTTTAAATTGAGCATTAACTGAAAACAATGTCAAAGTAAGTAATGCTACTAGTAATATTTTAGTATATAATGGTTTCACAATTTGTTTTTTAAATATCATTTGAAAGGAGGATTTACAGCTATTTTACAATTATCTTTTTTACAACTTGGATAGCACCCTCTATTTTTAAAATATAAATACCTGGTTCTTCAATGAAAAGTTGGTTTATTTCTGTCAAGTTATCCACTTGCTTTATTAATTCCCCTGTTATGGAATAAACTTTTAAGGTAGATGTATGGATATCTTCTACTTTTGCGCTTTGTATCTCAACATTAAAAGATGCATTTTTTAATGCAGGTGATGGATAAACTGACATTCCAGCAACAGGTGCTGTTTTGTTAATACTATTACTGGTAAACTCATCTCCATTTATTGTTGTCACCACGCAATAATACTCTCCCGTTAATCCGCTTTCCGAATAATAATATTGTTTTTCGGCTCCGCTGATTTGGCTTCCATTCTGATACCATTGGTATCCGGCAAACTGTTCGTCACTATTGTCAATCAATAGCATATTTTCGCCTTTGGTTAAAGCCGATACATTCAAATTGATAGTTAAATCGACAGATACCGGTGTTGCTTTTTCAAAATTTGTATTCCCATTTTCTTCGGCTGTGATGGTTACAGTTCCATATGATAAAATGGTTAAAGCGTTTCCTGCAACGGTAGCAATTTCTTCATTTGAACTAGTAAATGTAACAGGCAATCCAGAATTTGAAGAAGCAGAAAGAATAATTTGCTCCACTTCACCATAGGTAACCGGAGAATCTAAACTAAAATTAATAACATTAGAAGCTTTTGTAATAGTAAATATTCCTGATGTAAATGAAATATTATAATTTGATGACACCTGCAATGATCCTTGGCTGATTGTATAAACACCGGCATCTTCACCAACATCTCTCGAAAGTTCTCCTGTAAAATTATCTCCTGCCACCAAACTTCTCGAAATGGTATAAGTTAATGCGGGGTCATTTGTGTTATAGGATTTTGTTTTATTATCAGCTTGAATTGCAATATCAACAGGATTAATACTTGCTATTGATGAAGGTTGAATTAATAAATAATTATTTCTATCAGCTCCACTGATATCAAAACCATTAAAAATAACATTTTGATTTAAACCAGCATTCGAACTTTCAAATGAAGCTGCTGCAGCACTTGAAACCAATGTAACATCATCACCACTTATTATCCCCACTAAATTTGGACTACCGGTATAAGCTGCTGATGAAGATCCATCATAATCCTTATCCTGAGCAATAATGCCATCAATCGATAATTCCTTTTGAATAATTGCTGCGGTTACTGACGAAGGTTGATTTAATGTATAGTTATCAGCATCCGATCCCATTAGAAAGTACCCTGAAAACACTACCAATTTACTTGCTCCTGCATTTTCATCTTCAAATTGAACGGTGGTTGAAGTGGCATTTAATGTAACATCATCACTATTTAAAATCCCATTTACTACAGGAATCCCTACTTTAACAGCATTGGTATTTCCATCATATACTTTATCTTCAACGGTAACACCTTCAACAAACACAACCAAAGAGGTGATGTCTGCCATTGAATTTACAGGTTGAGAAATTGTATAATTACCTGCATCTGCACCAGTTAATGTAAACCCTGAAAAAGTAACATTTTTATTAATATTTACTTTTTTATTATCAAAAACAGCTAACCCAGATGATGCATCAATTGCCACATCATCACCAGATACAACACCAACCAGAACTGGTGTACCTTGGTAAGTTGCATCTGCATTACCATCATAAACCTTATCATTTGCCGTTAACACTGATGTTGTTATGGCTTTGGGTGTAATTGACGCAGTTCCGCTTGATTGAGATAGTGTATAGTTGCCTGCATCTGCACCAGTTAATGTAAACCCTGAAAATATGATATCTTTATCTAATCCTACATTTTTATCGACAAAGGAAGCTGAGATATTCCCAACGTTTAAAACAACATTATCACTACCCACAACTCCTTCCAATACTGCAGTTCCAGAGAACGACACTGATGTATTTCCATCATATATTTTATCATCAGCTGTTAATCCTGATAAGCTCAATTCTTTGGGGGTGATTGTAACCGAAATGCTGTCATACATTTCAACATAATTGCTCAGATCCTCAGGAGTAAATACGACTCTATATTTCTTCCCTCCTCCAGTGAATGGTGGTACAGTTGATGCGTCAGTAAAGGAAAATACTCCTGAAATAACAGATCCATCTCGTTTATCGGTTGCACTGCCTCCAACAATAGCAACTTCACCTAAAGTAAGTCCATATTCAGCAGTTGGATCATCAGGCAGCACTAAATCTATAAAAGCAGGTTCGTATGCACCAATATCAACATTACGATTAAACAATCGCAATTCACTGGATAAATCCGTAAAATGATCTATGATATCAAAATTATCACCATCACCATTCAAATCATTATTTACCAAAGAATGGGCCTCTTCAAAAGCAACATTATTTCCTTTTTCGATTAATGAAGATGACATATCTATACTCCAATCTGCAACAGCTAATTCAGCTTCTTTAGAAATATCTCCACTTGATAAACCCACAAATGTTGTTGGTGACACAAACATAGCATACATAACTCCATCGATACTACCTGTATTATTATCGGATATACTGATATTATTGTTTATGCCTAAATCTTCATTTTGTAATGCACAATTTCTGACTTCTCCTCCGGAAGTTCTTAATTGTTGAGAAGTACCTGCGGATTGATTCCCCCAGAAAACAGTATTAAAAAAAGTTGTTCCTGCATCTCCATAAGCACCTCCTCCTATAGAATTAGTACCCGTAACTTTATTTCTGGTTACTACTCCATTTGTAAAATATGCAGACAAGCCATAGAATCCTCCAGCATAAGCATTAGATTCATTATTATACACCAGCGTGTTTATATATGTGCTGGATATACCATAAACTCCACCTCCATAACCTTGTATTCCTGATGCCTTGCAATTATTAACACTGCAATCGATCACATTAGAAGATGAATTATACATTCCTCCTCCCCATCCTTTCGAACCGCCACCTGCATCACTGGTACAAGATGAAATCTGACAAGAGTCAATAACACTACCTTCTGAATATAATCCTCCACCAATAGCAATTCCATTGGAAATAGAAGTTAAATTACAATTACTTATTTTTGATTTTTGAAAACGGGAATTAATAAGTACAATTCCACTTCCATACACAGAGCTTCCTCCTACTAAACAACCATCAATAAAGCAACCTGCAACTTCTGAATTATGTGCAAAAACTCCCCCTCCATAACTAACATCTGCTGATTGACTTTCGCAATTCTGAACCTTGCAATTACTAACAACCCCTCCTAATGAAATAATACCCGAAGCATACACCACATTACTATTATAAGGAGTATTGGACTGTAAATCCGAATATCCATTCTCAACTGTAAATCCATCCAACAAGGTACTGACTTCAACACCATCAGGAATGACGATAATATGTTGTGTGTTATTAGTTTTATCTCCGTCCTGTTGTATTTCACCACTCAACACGCTTGAACTAGCAAATTCCCATGGCTCAATGATTCCATTTCCATTAAAATCTGACATGGGTCTATCCTGAATAGTTATTTCAGATGCGTCAAATCCACCATAGAGTTTCACACCAGACTTTAAGTTAATGGATACTGAACGATCAGTACCATCAGCGTAGTAAACACCTTCTTTCACCCAAATCTCGTCTCCTGAAGACGATGCATTTATAGCTGTTTGAATATCTGTAAAAGCTTCTACCCAGGATAAACCTGTTGTGCCGTCACCATCTGTGGCAACAAAATATCGTATTGAAAAAGCGTTCTGTGAAGAAAAGAATATCAGTAGTAGAATAACAACTTTAAAAAGCTTCGTTAATTTCATTAGATCCAAATATTGATAACAATTGAATAAACTTCCCCTGCAATTAATTATAGTAACTGAATAAAAAATTATCTTAGAAAAGATTTGCTCCTATTGGATACGCAAAAAAATACGAACGGTTTCATAATTTTTCATTGTATACATTCAACTCATTTGTTTTCTTCTGAGAAAAAGCATTTATAATGCCTCAATTATTTTTGAAATAGATATCAAATCAAAACAAGGTTGAAAGAATAAATCTCCCAACCTTGTTACATCTCTAAATAATTGCAAATATTATTTAACCAAAGTCATTTCATCTATTAATCTACGGGCTCCAGCGAACTTATCAATCACAAACAACACATATCTAATATCCACATTAATACATTTTTGAAGCATAGGCTCAAAAGCAATATCTCCACTCATAGCTTCCCAGTTTCCATCAAAAGCCAAACCGAACAATTCACCATTTGCATTAATAACAGGACTACCAGAATTTCCACCTGTAATATCGTTATCAGTTGTAAAGCAAACGTGCAAAGTTCCATCTTTATCAGCATATTGCCCATAATCTTCCCTCTGATATAACTCTTTTAATTTTGCCGGCACCTGAAACTCATAGTTATCAGGATCTTCTTTTTCCACTATCCCGGCAAGAGTAGTATAATATTTATAAATAACTCCGTCTTTAGGTTCATAATTTCCTACTTTACCATAACTCAAACGCATCGAAAAGTTTGCATCCGGATAAAAAACCTTATCCGATTGCATTGCCATTAAACCTTCTAAAAACAAGCGATTATTTTTTTCTTCAGCCCCTTTATATTTAGCCAAACTCAGTGTTAAATCACGATATATATCCATTGTTGATTTAGCGGCAATAAATACAGGATCTTTTCTCAGCGTTTTTAATTTAGGTTCACTTAAAAAGGCCTCTAATTTTTCTCTATCAGTAAATATTGATTTACTAAAAACAAAATCAGCATACTTATTGAAATCACCTTTGAATTTTCTCTCCACTTTATTAAAAAATGAAGGATGAAAATCAATTCCAATTTTATCCTTATATAATTTTAACAATACAGCAAACGTTTCATGATCAACCTCCACATTGTAATCTTTAAAAAAGTCATCTAATGATTCTCTGATATCAGCAGCTGCAGATTTGATTAACTGCTCATTCTCATTTTCAAGTTCACCTTCCAGGTAAAATGCTTTTGTACCAAGAGTAATGATTTCTGTTCCCCGAAGTAAACACTCGATTATATATCTCTGAGCTTTTAATGTTTCTGCACGATCTACATATATTTTTTTTAGGTTCTCTAATACATCACCATATTTTTCATTAAGCTTTGGAGAAGATGCAACCCATTGTGTAAATTTACTCTCAAGCTCTTGTTTATTTTCAATAACATCCAGATTTTTAATACCCCGATTCATTCCAATACTGTTTTTCCAGTAATTAGAACTTCTGCTGTATTTTGATGCGTATTGAATATTTATTTTTTCATCTGCCAACATGTATTTGCGCCAAATCTTTTGTTTAGCCTCACGCGGAACAATTCTGGAATCATTTACAATATCCATTCGCTCCTTAATACCCCAAGAAGTCAAATATCTACTTGTACTTCCAGGAAATCCGATGGTCATAGCAAAATCTCCATTTTCAACCCCTTTTAATGATACCGGTAAATGATGCTTTGGTTTTAATGGCACATTTTCAGCCGAATACGATACAGGTTTGCCATCTTTATCAGCATAAACTCTAAACATACTAAAATCACCAGTATGTCGAGGCCACATCCAATTGTCGGTTTCATGTCCGAACTTACCTATAGAAGTTGGAGGAGCTCCAACAAATCGAACATCATTATATTTTTCATAAACCACTAAAAAATATTGATTGTTTTCCATCAGGTTCTGAACCTTAATTATATAATCGTTATCCTTAGAAGCCTTGGCTGTAATTTCTTTAATATTTTCAGCTATTATTTCATCTCTTTTTTTCTCATTGGTTTTATCATCAATACCTTCTAAAACCTGAGTTGTTACATCATCCATGCTTTTTAAAAATGTAACAAACAGACCTTTGACAGGAATTTCTTCTTCAAACGACTGAGCCCAGAAACCATCTTTTAAATAATTATGCTCTATTGAACTAAGCTCCTGAATACTGGAATAACCACAGTGATGATTTGTCAATATCAATCCCTCTTCTGATATAATTTCTCCCGTACAATATCCACCAAAAATAACAACAGCATCTTTTAAGCTTGAATTGTTAACACTGTAAATGTCATCTGCAGATAGTTTTAAGCCCATATCCTGCATCTGATTTATATTTAGCTTCGAAATTAAAGGTAGAAGCCACATACCTTCATCAGCTTTTAGATGACCAGAAAAGCCAACTACAAAAACCAAGAATAGAATTGCTAATTTCTTCATTATATAATTTTTTGTTATTATTCCGACACGATAATCACCTGAAACGTAGCCATGATTCCTCATGAAAATGAGTCTACATCTTCAAACCGTCGACGAAAATAAACTGATTTTCAGTTAAAAACTATGACAATTATTAACCTTTAATTCTAAATAGTGTTCGTCAATAAAGCCCAACTACTGCGTTGTTGCTCACAATCCAAATTCTCATATACGCTGGCATACTGTGGTTTGAATTTTTCACACGCCTTGCATTTAATCTTTATAGTCCAAACATCCGACTTTATGGACCGACACTAAATAAGATTCAAAATCAGAACCAAACCCGAGGAGAAAAACTAAATATTAAGTTTTAATTGAGTATCCAATAATTTAAATGATTGCCGATGCAGTGGAGTAGCTCCTAATTTTTTTATTGCTGCACGATGCTTTTTAGTAGGATACCCCTTATTCTTTTCCCAATCATAACCAGGAAACTTTTGAGCCATCTCTTCCATTAATTCATCACGATGTGTTTTCGCCAAAATACTAGCTGCGGCAATGGACATAAATTTTGCATCTCCTTTTACAATACAAGTATGAGGAATTTCTCTGTGTGGTTTAAACCGATTTCCATCAATCAGCAGATGTTCAGGTTCAATACTAAGTTTATCCACGGCTCTTTGCATTCCAACGATTGAAGCATTTAATACATTAATTTCATCAACTTCTGTATTATCAATAACAGATACTCCCCAGGCAAGTGCTTCTTTTTCGATAATTGGTCGAAGTATTTTCCGCTTTTTTTCCGATAATTGTTTGGAATCATTTAACAAAGGATGATAAAATCCATCAGGTAAAATCACAGCAGCAGCAACAACAGGTCCTGCCAAACATCCTCTACCCGCCTCGTCACACCCTGCTTCAACGGTTCCTTTATTTAAATATTCCTGCAATGTTATAATCATACTACTTTTCGTTATAAATTACTTCCAGCAAAGTTTGCCCAACTGCTTTAAGTGTATTTTTATCAATTTGATCCATATTGTCATTGTGCGTATGCCAAAAACTACCGAATCCATTATTTGGCGATGGATCATACTGAATAATATCTATGCATGGAATATTTCTAAATTGATTAACATAGACATGATCATCAGTTATAGCACCTCCTTTACCATAATTAAAGAAAGCTCCATAACCAACACGATGTGCCGCTTTCCATACATTTTTAACAATACGTTTTGCAAACTGCAACGACTGTAATTCTCTATAAAAGGTAGCATTTGGTGCTCCTACCATATCCAACAGTATTCCATACTGTGCGTAATAATTGGGTTTATGGGGATTTTTACTCCAATACTGAGATCCAAAAAACCAGATATCTGGCTTACAGTCAATATTCAGATTTTCTGGAAATTCATAATCCCCGGCATCAAAAAAAATAAAATCAATACCTACGGGCCAATCTACATTTTGTAGATTACGGATCAATTCAAGTAATACACCAACTCCACTTGCTCCATCATTACCCCCGATATTGGTTCATTATACATATTAGAATCTTTATCCGGATCTGCAAACGGCCAACTATCCCAATGCGCAAAATGTCTAATAATTTCCTTACTCTTGTTTTGGAAACAGTCACTAACGAAAAACTCACTCCTGAACTTATCTTATCAAAGACTGAGTTTTCCCGCTATCGCTAATTACTTTATTTCCCAAGTAGCGCCCTCGGCTCCATCTTTAATTACAAAACCAAGATTATTTAATTCGTTTCGAATTTTATCTGCGGTTCCCCAGTCCTTATTCTCTTTCGCATCGGATCTTAATTGCAATAACAACTGCATTACGTCATCTAATTTATCTCCCTCATTGGACGATTGATCGGTTTCGATATTCAATCCTAATATATCACAAACGAACAATTGCATTAAATGCTTAAAATGCGCTAAATCTTTTGCTGAAATCTTACTATTACCTGCGATCAAATTATTGATCATTTTAACAGCATCAAACAAATTGGCAATTAAAATAGGACTATTCAGGTCATCACTCAGAGCACCATAACACTTCTCCTCAAACTCACTAATATTAACATCTGATTCATTGGAGGCATTAATCTTGTCTAAATTATTCATCGCCTCACTCAATCGGGCAAATCCTTTTTCAGCAGCCTGTAATGCTTCATTCCCAAAATCAAGAGTACTTCTATAGTGGGCTTGCAAAATAAAGAAACGGATTGTCATGGGACTGTAGGCTTTATCAAGTTTTTCATGATCTCCTGTAAAAAACTGTTCCAGAGTGATAAAATTACCCAACGATTTACCCATTTTTTGCCCGCCAATGGTAATCATGTTGTTGTGCATCCAGTATTTTGCCGGTGCAACACCATTAGCAACAGTACTTTGAGCAATTTCACATTCGTGATGTGGAAAAAGTAGATCCATGCCACCCCCGTGTATATCAAATTGCTCACCTAAGTATTTTTTGCTCATTGCAGAACATTCAAGATGCCATCCCGGAAAACCTAAACTCCATTCTGAAGGCCATCTCATAATATGTTCAGGCGACGCTTTTTTCCATAAAGCAAAATCTAAATTATCCCTCTTCTCACTTTGACCATCCAAATTTCGGGTATTACTAATTAAATCCTCAATATTCCTACCGGAAAGAATTCCATAAGGAAAATCATCATTATACTTTTTAACATCAAAATAAACAGAACCATTACTTTCATAGGCATAACCTTTGTCTACAATAGTTTTAACAACCTCTTGCTGCTCAATTATATGACCCGAAGCTCTGGGTTCAATGCTTGGACTTTTAACATTCAGCATTTTCATATAATCATGATATCTATCTGTATAAAACTGAACGATCTCCATTGGCTCCACTTCCTCAAGTTTGGCTTTTTTGGCGATCTTATCCTCTCCTTCATCAGCATCATTTTCTAAATGACCTACATCAGTTATATTCCTTACATATCTGACTTTATATCCCCTATTAGATAAAAAACGAGTTAAAAGATCAAAGGTGATAGCTGGTCTTGCATGACCTAAGTGAGGATCTCCATACACCGTTGGACCACAAACATATAAACCAACTTTATTGGGAGTTAGAGGTTCAAATTGTTCCTTCCTTCGCGAGAGTGTATTATATAAATAAATAGCTTTTATCATCTTTTCTATGTTAGAGGTTTTAGAATAGTCAAAATTACAAATATATACTGATAATTAACAATTCAATTTTTGCATAATTGTTTTGTTAATCTGAAATTCACATTTGAAAAACACCTGATACTAGAATTACTTTCATCAACTTCGATAATTTCCAATTCTCAATGAAATTCATAATACATTCACCAGATTTACACAATCTGAATTAAAACATACCTCAATGACTAAATAAAAAGAATTAAATCAACTTAGTTGTAAGATACCTTCATTTCATATGAAAAATACACGTGCAAACAATGTAGTGAACATGAATACATAAAAACACTACATAGTCTAAAATTGTATTTAATCACCTTATTAAACGTTAGTTACAACAATATATAAAATCATTTTCCAATTACAATGTTAACACAATCTCAAATTTATTACATTTAACCGTCAAATTTGGCCGCTTATCAAAAAAAACAACATATAGAAAGTAAATTACAAACCTTTTTATTTCTTTGAAGTAACATTAACTAAATCGAAATCTGGAAATAGTGAACCAATCAATAATGACTCAAAATAGAAGCAATAATATATCGACTCACCAACTGGACTTTGGAAACGACTGGGAGTCTTGCATTTACAATCTATTCAATCCAGAAAATCATGCTGTTGGTGAAGAGTTTTTTGACACTACCATTCTAAATCTCAACAAATATATTTCTGCAGATTATGTATTAATTACCAGAGTTAATGAGGTTGCAAATTCATTAGAATCTGTTTCATTTTGTGATAAAGAGAAATTACTAAATCCCATAAGCTTCGAAATTCAAGGAACTATTTGCGAACGAGTTTTAAAACAAAATTGTCCTACATTCATAAACAATGTGCAGGATCAATTCAATGTGAGTGAATATTTTAAGGGGAAAAATATAAAGACATACATTGCTGTACCACTTTATGGCGCAACACGTGAACCCATTGGAATATTAACAGCCTTATTCCGCAACAAAATTAATAATGCCAAATATATTGAGTCTCTGATGTTTATGTTTTCTTCTCGCATTGGATCAGAAATTGAGCATCTTGAAAAAGAAAGAGAACTTAAAAGACGAAATCTCGAATTGTTGGTATTCAAAGAAGAACTTATTAAAAAAAACAAAGAGCTTGATCAAATAAACCAGGAGTTAAAAGAAACCACTTTAAAAGCTGAAGAAAGTAACATGCTAAAAACCTCTTTTTTAGCTAATTTAAGTCACGAGATAAGAACTCCCATGAATGCCATTATTGGTTTTACGGAATTATTGAAATCAAACAATCTCAGTGCTGAGGAAAAGAAAGAATACCTTGACATTGTTCACCAAAATGGCAATCAGTTATTAAGAGTAATGGATGCCCTTATTGACATCTCAAAACTTCAAGCCAAAGCTTACACAGAATCCAAAAAGAAAATATCCATCAACACCTTATTTTCTGAACTTTATCCGGCATTTGCCCATGAGATTTCTGTATTACAAAAACCAATTGGATTAAAATTGTATTTTGATGCTGAAGAAGGGAATGACATTTTGTGTACTTACAAAGATGCCTTAAAAAAAATACTGGACCACATCGTTGGTAATGCCATTAAGTTCACTCACGAAGGTGAAATAGAATTAGGATACCAGATTTTTGATAATTATTTTGAATTTTTTGTGAAAGATACAGGTGTTGGCATTCCTGAAGGACAAGAAGAAAGAATATTTGATTTATTCAGACAGGCAGATATTAACCAAACCCGTGAATTTGAAGGCAATGGCATTGGACTATCTATTGTTAGAAAATATACAGAAGTTATGGGAGGTAGCGTATGGGCTGAATCTAAATGCTTTAACGGATCGCTCTTCAAATTTAGAATACCTCGTTTCGCAGACTAAATAAATTCGTATTTATAATTGGCAACTTTAAAAAGCAGCCAATAAAAGACCGATATCTTTTGATGGAAGTGAAAAGGTTTCGCCTATATAATGATTTGTAAGGATACCTTTATAAACATATATTCCGTTACTAAATCCATTATCTTCCTTTATCAAACTATCAATACTTCCCGCTTCCGCTACGCTAAATAAAATCTGGGTAAAAATATTACTTAAAGCAATAGTGGCTGTTCTGGCCACATGCGAAGCTACATTAGGAACACAGTAATGAATAACGCCATGCTTAATGAACACCGGATGCGCAAAATCAGTACATATAGATGATTCAAAGCAACCTCCCTGCCCCATGCTCAAATCGATAAGTATAGATCCCGGTTTCATTTGCTGTATCTGGTCTTCAGTAACCATATAATTAAGACCCGATTGTAAATATCTTAAATTACCTATAACAGCATCTGCTGACTTCAAGGCTTTTGTAAGTGCTTTGGGATAAAGTACTGAAGTGAAAATTCGTTGACCAATACCCTTTTCTAACTCTATGAGGCTTTTAAATGAATTATCAAAAACCTTAACAGTAGCTCCCATACCTAAAGCGGCTCTGGCAGCACTTTCTCCAGCAGTACCAGCTCCTAAAATCACCACCTCAGAAGGTGATATCCCAGTAATCCCTCCTAATAGTATCCCTTTACCATTATGAGCTTTACTTAGGTACTCACTGGCAATCATTATAGATGCTGCTCCCTCAATCTCACTCATACTTCTAATGATAGGAAAATAGCCATTATTATCTTTAATGAGTTCAAAAGCAAGTGCATTTACTTTTTTACTCATCATCTTTTTTATTAATTCTCTTGATTGCTGATGAAGCTGAATAAGTGAGATTATAGTCTGATTTGAGGATAACAAATCAATTTCATCATCAGTAAATGGTGATACTTTTAATACAATTTCAGCTTTAAATACCTCATTTGAATCTTGCACAATGACAGCACCACATTCAGAAAAGTCATTATCATAATAATTTGCATCTTCGCCTGCACCGGTTTCAAAAAGCACAGTATGTCCATTATCCACTAATAATTCAACCCCCTGAGGAGTTAAAGCTATTCGATTTTCAAACTTGGATTTTTCTTTAGGAATCCCAATTGTGAGTTTCTTTTGGGTTTTTTTAATCTCCAACATCTCTTCCTGAGGTAACAGGCCTGTGTTATACAGTGAAAAATTTGATTTATTAATAATCCCAGCCATTTACACCATTTATTCAGATCAACAATAATATTGGAAAGTTAATAAATATTTCTAATAAAATCGATTGAAATGAAGGTCATCCTAATTAAAATCCTTCATAATATACATCATACCTATATCACTAGCAATGATAGTTTGTTACAATGCTCCTTTTGTAGTTGGTAACGTATCATTAAAAACATCCTTTTTTATAGCCATTTTAATGGCCCGGGCCAAGGCTTTAAAAATACCTTCTATTTTATGATGCTCATTATCTCCTGTAGCCTGAATACGAAGGTTACTTAATGACGCATCCGAAAAACTCTTAAAGAAATGCATAAACATTTCGGTTGGCATATCACCGACCATTTCACGATTAAACTCTGTTTTCCATACTAACCATGGTCTACCTCCGAAATCTAAAGCTACCAAAGCCATGCAATCATCCATGGGTAAACAATACCCGTATCTTTCAATGCCTCTTTTATCTCCTAAAGCTTCTTTAAATGCCTGACCTAACGCTAAGGCTGTATCTTCAATTGTATGATGTTCATCCACATGTAAATCCCCTTTTACCTTGATTGATAAATCACAACCGGAATGTTTGCCGATTTGTTCTAACATATGATCAAAAAAGTGAAGCCCGGTTGATATATCGCACTTCCCATTTCCATCTAAATTCAATCGAATAGCAATATCGGTCTCCGAAGTGGTTCTTACAACCTCTGCTGTCCTTTCAGAAGAAAAAAGAAAATAACATATTTCATCCCAATCTGTTGTTATAATACTACATACTTCCTTCAATTTTTTTGACTCTAATTCATCAACAACCTCCTTTTCTGAAGCAAGAAATACCGCTTTACATCCTAAATTTTTAGCCAGCTGAACATCAGTTATTCTATCACCAATAACATAAGAACCATTCAAATCATAAGGTTTCTCAAAATACTTTGATAGCATGGCTGTACCAGGTTTTCTGCCTGCAGAATTATCTTCAGGAAATGAACGATCGATAAAAATATCATCAAATATAATTCCTTCTCCCTCCAGCGTTTTAAGCATTTTATTATGAGCAGGCCAGAAAGTATCTTCCGGGAACGAACTAGTTCCTAATCCATCCTGATTAGTCACCATAGCCAATTCAAAATCAAGCTTTTCTGCTATTTTTTGTAAATTACTAATGGACTTAGGATAAAACTCCAGTTTCTCCAGACTATCCACCTGGAAGTCTATTGGTGGTTCATTAATAATTGTTCCGTCCCTATCAATGAAGAGTACTCTTTGCATATGATCAAATTTTTAACTGGTAATTAGTTGTTTAACGTTTTTAAAGCCTCAAATAAAACCTTGTTTTCCTGTTCGGTTCCAACGGTAATCCTCAAACATCCTTCACACAATGTTACGGTTGACCTGTCACGGATTATCACACCTTTTTCTACCAAATAATTATAAATAGATTTAGGTGACTCTGTTTTAATAAGAAGATAGTTAGCGTCAGAAGGATATATCTTCTTTACAAATGAATGCTTCTTTAGCTCTTCAGCCATCAGAACTTTTTGCTTATTCAGTTCCTCAACCCATTTATGCTTATCTCCTTCATTTTGCAATAGTTCATATGCCTTTTGCTGGGTAAGCACATTGATATTATAAGGATATTTGATGTGATTAAACACATCCACAATTTGCTCAGAAGCAAAAGCCATTCCTAGTCGAATACCTGCCATACCCCAGGCTTTACTGAATGTTTGCAATATTATTAAGTTTGGATAATCATGCAAACTATCTAAAAAACTTTTATCCGGAACAAAATCTATATAAGCTTCATCGAGCACAACAATGCCTTCAAATTGGGCAATCAACTTTTGTATATCAGAAGCCTTAAAACTATTTCCTGTAGGATTATTAGGCGAACAAATAAACAATAATTTGGTATGATCATCAACAACACTCAACAACCCCTCAACATCCAACTCAAAATCGCTAGTAAGTTTTACTTTACGTATTTCAATATTATTAATATCTGCCGCGACCTGATACATTCCGTATGTAGGATCAATCGAAACAACATTATCAACACCTGGCTCACAAAAAGCTCTGAATGTTAAATCAATTGGCTCATCACTTCCATTACCCAGAAAAATATTCTCTACAGAAACATGCTTTATTTCTGCTATTTTCTTTTTTAGGATACGCTGATATGGATCAGGATAACGATTATAGGGTGCATTAAACGGATTTTCATTGGCATCCAAAAAAATGGCCTCTTCACCGGAATACTCATCTCTGGCAGATGAATAAGGCTTCAATGATTTAATATTGGGTCTTATTAATTGATCTAACGATTTCATTTTTATTATAAAGATTGGATACAACAATGTAACTTCTATGAGGATTTAAGGGAATTCAAACGAATGGTCACTGCATTTTTATGGGCTTCTAACTGCTCTTCAGCTGCCATTATTTCAATAGATGGACCAATACTCAAAAGTCCTTCAGGACTTATTTTCTGGAAGGTAATTTTTTTAATATAACTATCCAGATTAACACCACTATAGGCCCTGGCATATCCGTGAGTTGGTAATGTATGATTAGTCCCTGATGCATAATCTCCGGCACTTTCTGGCGTATAATTACCAATGAACACAGATCCGGCATTAGTTATTTTATCAGCTACTTCATCATCATCACGCATAGCAATAATCAAATGCTCTGGTGCATAATCATTAGTCATATCAATCATTTCCTGATTATCTTTAAGCAAGATAATACGACTATTCTCCAACGCCTTAACAGCAATTTCCTTTCGTGGCAATACGGCAAGTTGTTTCTCCAGTTCCTCTTTCGTTTCTGTAATAATTCTTTCGCTGTTAGTAACTAAAATAACTTGACTATCTACGCCGTGCTCTGCCTGACTCAACAAATCAGAAGCGACAAAGGCAGGATTTGCTGAATCATCAGCAAGGACTTGTACCTCAGATGGACCGGCAGGCATATCGATAGCTACATCCTTTAAACTAACCAATTGTTTAGCTGCAGTTACATAACTATTTCCAGGACCAAATATCTTATCTACTTTTAAAATACTCTGTGTACCATAAGCCATTGCTCCAATAGCCTGTACTCCTCCAAGCTTGTATACTTTTTTGATTCCTATTAAAGAAGCGGCATACAAAATAGCAGGATTAATCTTCCCATCTTTTGACGGTGGTGTACAAAGTATAATTTCTTTACATCCCGCTATGATAGCCGGTACTCCAAGCATTAATACAGTAGAAAAAAGAGGCGCAGTTCCTCCTGGAATATACAATCCAACTTTTTCAATAGCGACAGACTTTTGGCGGCAGATAATGCCTGGCATTGTTTCGATAACTTTTTCCGGCATCACCTGAGCCGTATGAAAGTTTTCAATATTTAACTTCGCTTTATAAATTGCCTCTTTTAGTGTGGAGGAAATCTGTAAACAAGCCTCATCCATTTCATTTTTTGAAACTAGAAATTCTTCTGAAGCATAACCATCAAACTTTTTAGAATACAACTTAGCAGCTGCATCCCCTTCCTTTTTGATATCATTCAGAATAAGCTGAACCGTAGAAAATAAGTTACTTAAATCATTCTCCGGTCGTTCTAGAAGACTCGGCCACTCTTTTTTATCTGGATATTCAAATACCTGCATATTCAATGTATAAACATGATTAGCTTTACACACTAATCATCTTGTAATTCTACTATAGTATCATCTTTTCAATTGGGAAAGTCAATATACCTTCAGCACCATTATCCTTCAACTTACCAATAATCTCCCAAAACTGCTTTTCAGATATAACTGAGTGTATAGAGCTCCATCCTTTTTCTGCCAATGGCAAAACTGTAGGGCTTTTCATTCCCGGAAGTATATTAACAATTTCTTCAACCTTATTGTTTGGTGCATTTAATAGAATATACTTATTTGAGTTTGCAGCCATAACAGAGTTGATTCTAAAAAGAAGTTCATCAAGTAAAGCTTTCTTTTCAGCTGACATTCCCTCTGCCTGAACTAACAAAGCTTCTGATTTCATCACAACTTCAACTTCTCGAAGTCTATTAGCTACTAATGTTGAACCAGAACTTACAATATCGAAAATTCCATCAGCCAAACCAATACCCGGAGCAATTTCAACAGAACCTGCAATTTCGTGAATCTCGGCATTGATATTCATCTTATCAAAATACTTTTTTAAGATAACCGGATAAGAGGTAGCGACTTTTTTATTCTGAAAATACTCTAGTCCGTTATATTCATCTGCTTTGGGAATTGCTAAAGAAATTCTGCATTTGCTAAAACCCAGCCTTTTGGTAATTTCTAATTCAAAATCCTTCTCTTCCACTTCATTTTCCCCAACAATACCCAAGTCAGCAACTTTATCAGCAATTGTCTGTGGTATATCATCATCTCTTAAAAACAACACTTCAATTGGGAAACTTGGAGACTGAGCAACTAACTTACCGCTACCAATATTAAATTTGATTCCGGCTTCCTTTAAAAGCTTCATTGAATCATCGTGTAATCTTCCTTTCTTTTGTAATGCAATTCTTAATTTCTCCATTTTGCAATTTCTTTTTATAATTTCAGAATATTTATATTCATTGGTCAAAAACAAAAAAAAAGAGGGCTTCACCAATGGTAAGCCCTCCTATATTTTTATATACAACAATACGGCCACCTATGGTAGATATAAATGATGCCCGTGATGATGTATGAATTTTGTCATTGTTTATTAAATTTCGGCTACAAATGTAAGTCTAATTTTTATAATACCAAACTTACCCTGTTAATTTGTTATCAATTTTAGCTTTTAACTAAGATTTTATTAAAAAAAAGCCCCGATTTAAAATTAATTTAAACCAGGGCTCTTTTTTCTATTCACCCTTAATTTTTTATTGTAAAGGTTTAATTAATAACCACTACTATTATATTTTCCATCAGGATCAAAATTCCATACATCATAAAACGATTTACTACTATTTTTCCCGAATGCAACATAAGTCTTATTGTTAACTGTAAAAGCTACAGCTCCACTTCTTGAATCACCTTCAAAGTCAGTTTTTTGACTCCAAATATCTGTAACTGGATCATATTCCCATGTCTCTTTACCTGTACTACCATTACTACCATTAATGCCTGTAGTTACATATGCCTTACCATTTAAAGCAAATGCCACCCCATTGTACCTTGCAAGTGATTGATAATTATCATCAAAACTATTATTAGAATCAGCATTAGTAATAGCATTTAATGTAATCCATTTGTCGTTTTGGACATCATATTTTACAAAATCAAAAACTAAATTATTACCAACACCTCCAAATACATATGCTTCTCCATTAAGAATGAATGTCATAGCATCTCTTCTTCGATCTCTACCTGCTACTATTGCTTTAACTTCCCATTCATCTGATTCAATATTGTAAGCATAAAAATCATTCTTGGCAACTTTTGAATCATAGCCTGCCCCAACATAGCCCTTACCATCAACATAAAAAGCGAATGCTTGATACCTACCTCCACCAACAAAATCTTTTTTTCGTGTCCAAGTATCTGTAGCTGGGTCATATTCATAAAAATCCGAAAGAGCAGTCTCTCCATTATAACCTAATCCCACATACCCCTTTGTATCTGAACTAAATGCTATAGCATGATTTCTTGCTGAATCATTTGGCAAACTAGCAATTTGGCTCCAAGTGTCTTTATCTGCATCATATTTCCAAAAATCAGATAATCTCTCATCATTTTCTAAATCATATCCGGTACCAACATAAACAACACCATCTATAGTGAAAGTAACAGCATCTGAACGAGGACTCCCAGGAAAAGCATTTACAGTTTTCCAGTCACCAATAAATTCTTCATCATTATTACTGGAACAGCCACCAATAAAAATTCCACTTATTAACAAAACCAATGCATACAATATTGATTTTTTACACATATTCATATTCATAAAACATTACTAAGATTATACAATTATTATTATTTTCAATAAATGATCAAAATTTAATATTGAACTAGAAATCAACATCCTCAAATCATATCAATTACTAATGTAATTATCATTTCTATCGAAATTTGCGCTAATATAAAAATATTATCTCAAACCATTAGAGCAAATCCTTTATTATTATTAAATAACTATGGTTTACAAAAATAATTGTATTGAATTAGTCGTTTTTTTTTGCACCTTTGTCCTTGCTTTTTAAGCTCCTCAAAAAAAATAAATAAAAATAAAAGCTAGAAAATTAGAAGATAATGTTTAAATATTTTGAAAAATTAATATGGATATGTTTAATTGTATGTTCGTCATGTGGTGATCAAAATCTAGATGAGATATCCATACCCATGGGAGAAGAATATATAAGCAGCAATGCTAAGATAACATACACAGATACTCTATCTCTGAATTTAAGTACCGTAATAAAAGACTCCTTAATTACGTCGAGTTCAGGGAGGGCACTAGTAGGACAATATTTTCATCCAGACTTTGGATTAATGCGATCTGAAGCAGTTTGCAGGTTTAACTTACCGAGTTCTATAGCTTTAAAAAAAGACGACATTTATGATTCGATAACCATATGTTTTAATTTAAACGATTATTACATTGGTGACACCACTCAATTATTTAAATTCTCAATAAACCAAATCGAAACAGATTTAGATTCTGATTATAAGAATAGGAAATTGAATAATGTTCAGAACCTTTATTATAACACATCAGAAATTAAACAAAAAGAAGTTCTTCTTCTGGACTATGCATTTTACCCTCGAATGTCTGGAAAAAAGAAATTTGAAATAAAAATTAATGATACGTTTGGTCAAGACTTATTCTCGAAATTAGTAAATAAAGATTTTAAGAATCCATCTAGCACCGAGAATAATAACTCGATTGATCAAACACTATTTCATCAATATTTTCAGGGCATAGTAATCAGAGATAGTGACATTGCGAATTCTGCAATTATTGGATTTAATGCTAATCCGGAAGATTTATGTTTTAAACTATACTACAATGGTAAAGTTGAAAGAAATGGGAATGAGCCTCCAGCAATTACAATTAGTATGGGAGATGCTGATTTTCAATTTAATTCAATTCACTCGGATCGAACTTCAACATTGCTTGAAAATTTAACAGACAGTAAAGACGATATTTATTCCTCAATAACAAATGATCGTACTTATATTCAGGGTGGAACAGGTATCATGACAAAAGTAAGGATCCCCAATCTGGTTAGAGCTTTTCAGCACACTAATATTAATAAACTGATTAAAGCTGAGCTAATACTAAAACCAATAGATCCCGTTAGTAAAATAAATGAATTGCCAAGCAATTTAATTATAAGTACAGTAGATAATAATAATGAGGAAACAACCATTGCTGATCAAAGGGGAAACACTATTCCAATGGTTTTAAGAACAAATTCTGAGGATTTTGAAAACAAATATTATTACACCATTGACATTACTCAAACAATAACCCAAGAATTAATTAAAGTTACCCCTAATGAAGATATGTATTTTCTTATTAAACTACCCGAAAATATTGAAAGTAATAGTATAACTAGTCTAATTTTTGGAGGAAACAACTCTTCTAAGTACAAACCAAAACTTAATCTTTACACATATAATTATTAAGCTCTATATTTATGAATTTCAAGCTAAGCATACTATACTTAATTACATCTCTATCTTTATCTATTACTGGATATTGTCAAGTTACAAATCCCTCAGTATATACCGCATTTGGAATAGGAAAGCTCAACAATTCCGGTTTAACTAAAAACCAAGGAATGGGGGGTACAGGATTAGCACAATCATCAGATAACTTTATTAACATTCTTAACCCTGCCTCATTGACAGGAATTGACAGCTTAAATATGCTTATTGATATTGGTTTAGGCGTAGGCAAAGCAAATTATAAAACAAATGAAGGAAATGGAAACTCAACCTATGGCGGATTATCCAACATTTCATTGGCATTCAGATCATCAAACAATACCTTTACGGGATTTGGCCTGTCTCAATATTCATCAGTTGGTTACAACATTACTACTTCTGAAAACATTAACGGCTCTTTGGACGCTGTTACTAAAGAATACAGAGGTGACGGAGGAATTGATCAGGTTTACTTGTCAAATGCAATATTAATAAATAAAAACCTATCTCTTGGACTTAAAATATCCTATTTATTTGGAAGAATTACAAAAACTGAAACCTTTGAATCTCAGATCATTGGAGGAAAACTGACTGTTGAATATGCTGACAATATCAAGCAATTTAGCTTTGAACCAGGCTTTCAATATCAGTTTAAGGTTAAGGATAACAAAATACGATTAGGAGCCACTTATTGCCCCGAAATAGAATTCGCCACAAGTAGAGAAGTAACAACAAGAAGTTCTAGTGGAGCAGGAATATTTGAAGAGCAAAAAACTGACAACTATATTGTACCAACCAATATCGCAGGTGGAGTAGGCTTTACTAATAAAATGGGTATGACATTAGCATTTGACTACAGATATATGAATTGGGCCAATGTTAGTTATTCGAGCAAGGCAGCAAGTTTAAAAGATAGTCATAGGTTTAGCGGAGGTGCAGAGTACAGAAATGCAGAATCGAAAAATGCCAATCCATTTTTATGGCAATTTGGGGGATACTTTGAAGATTCCTATATCCGCGTAGAGGGTCGTTCAATTATTGATGCAGGTGTTAATTTTGGAGTTGGAATTCCAATGAAAAATAGCAAATCCTATGTCAATATTGGAGTTAACATGGGAAGAAGAGGAGCCAGAGATAACTCTATTACAACTGAAAACTATTATGGTATCAATATTGGTTTATCAATGGTTGAGTATTGGTTTAGGAAAAGACAATTTGAATAACATTCACAGCCTGATTATCTACCACTGATAAATCAAGTTATATAAAAACAAAAAGGTGTGTTCGAAAATCTCGAACACACCTTTTATATTTTACGCCTAAATATTTACAATACCTCGTCAATTCTCTCGGCAGGACGAGCTACAACAGCTTTAGGTCCATTTATTACTATTGGTCGTTCTATTAGCTTTGGATTGTTTGCCATTGCATGAATCAACTCTTCATCAGAAAAATCTTTTCCTTTGATTTCTTTCTTATAGAAATCCTCTGTCTTACGAATAAGATCAACAGGCTTCATATTCAACTTTGTCAATAATTGCTTGATTTCCTCAGCATTTAAAGGTGTATCAAGATACTTCACTATCATTGGTGTAATACCCTTTTCTTTCAGATACTCTAATCCTAATCTACTTTTTGAGCATCTCGGGTTATGCAGAAACATAATCATAGTTCAATCTTTTTATATTATTTACTTCTAATTACTTTCACTTCCTCCGAACTCCATTAAATAGGCCTTTGTGAAACTATCAATATCGCCATCCATTACAGCCTGTACATTTGAAGTTTCAACATTGGTTCGAAGATCCTTCACCATTTTATATGGCTGAAACACATAAGATCTGATTTGAGAACCCCATTCAATCTTTTTCTTATTGCTCTCAACCTTATTCTGCTCCTCTAACCTTTTTCTTAATTCCAATTCATAAAGCTGCGATTTTAATAATCGCATTGCATTTTCTTTATTTCCTAATTGCGACCTGGATTCTGTATTCTCAATGGTAATTCCCGTAGGCGCATGTCGCAATCTAACTCCGGTTTCTACCTTATTAACATTCTGTCCTCCAGCTCCTCCTGAGCGAAAAGTTTCCCAAGTAATATCAGATGGATTAATATCTATTTCAATGGTATCATCAATAAGTGGAGTCACAAACACCGATGTAAATGATGTCATCCGTTTATTTGCAGCATTAAAAGGAGACAAGCGCACTAAACGATGAACACCGTTTTCACTTTTCAGATATCCATATGCATAGTCTCCTTCAAACTGCAATGTAACTGTTTTAATACCTGCATCATCTCCTGGCTGATAATTAACTTCCTTGATCTTGTATTTATGCTTTTCCCCCCATCGAATATACATTCTCATCAACATCTCTGCCCAATCCTGGCTTTCCGTTCCTCCAGCACCAGCATTGATCTTTAACACTGCACCAAACTTATCTTCTTCTCTTCGAAGCATATTTCTCAATTCCAGTGCTTCTGTTTTATCCAACGCCACCGCATAGGCTTCATCGATTTCTTCCTGACTTGCCTCACCTTCTTTCATGAAATCAAACAGAACGTTGATATCCTCAATCAAACGCTCAATTTCTTCATAATCATTCACCCACGCTTTAAGCTCTCTAAGCTTTTTCATGTGTATTTCGGCAGCTTTAGCATCGTCCCAAAAATCAGGAGCCTGAGAACGCATCTCTTCTTCTTCTATCTCAATTTTTTTTCGATCAATGTCAAAGATACCTCCTTAACGCCAACTGACGTTCCGCTAAATCTTTTAGCTGTTCAATAGTAGTCATAAAAAATATGTTTGTTTTTCGGCAAATTTAGTCTTTTTTCGAAATTATTCGAATTATCTCAATCGACTTACTCTGGTAATTGGAATTTTATTGCAATATCTTGAGATATACTTAATGGATTTATAATGCCCTCTTTGGCCAGCTTCATTCCAATCGATACAACTTTTATCTTTCATCCCTAAATTATAATAAGCTAAACCTCTGTTGAATAAAGCATGGGTATCGTTAGGATCTATCTCCAATGCTAAATCAAAATCATTAATTGCCTCAAGGTAATTTTCACTTTGAATTTTTAATGTTCCTCTAATTGAGTAGGCTCCAGGAAGCAGGTGATTAAGACTAATGGCTTTATCAATATCTTCGAGTGCCAATTCTTCTTTATTAAAAAACTGTTGCAAAAGCCGACTTCTTTCATAATAACCATCTGCGTTCAATGGAGAGATTTGAATGGCTTTATTAAAACACTTGATTGCTGTTTCAACATCGCTCTTCAACTTCACCGACAACAATCCGAACTCAATTAATGCGGGAGAAAAACCATCAAACTCCTCAATACATTTCACATAACTCATGTAAGCTTTTTGTTTTTCATCTTTATCATTCAAGGTCTTGGCTTCAAAATAATCTTTAAGAAAATAATTGGGTCTTAATCGATCAACCACCTCATAATCATCCTTCATTCCCAAAAAATTCTCATATTCACGCCTTGACACTCCTCTTAGCAAATAAGCTTCAACATTAAGAGTATCCATCATTATTTCTTGAGTGAAAATCTTAGCCGCTTGAATCCAATCATGTTTTAGGAAATGAATAATACCCTCAATCATATAAGGCATTAAATTGTTCCTGTTGTTATTTGCAATTGAATTTCTCCAGTTATTATATGGATGATCTATCCACAATGAATCATTCAAGGTATGAGTACTTAAATAATAATTTATGCCTCCATTGGATACGTACCCTGCTATCCCTACTAATTCACCTGAGTTATTAAATACCGGAGACCCGGTGGATTTAAATCCAAAATCCACATTTAACATGACAACACGATCTAAAAAGGGAGCCTGAAAAACTTCAGTTATAGAACCCAATGAAATTCCTTCTTCAGTTTCATCAGGATCACTTAATATCAGTACTTCAGCTTGGCTTATTTTTGCATGTTGTGCTGGTATTAAATAGTCAAATCCTTTTGCCCGATGATCATAGACTTTAAACAATGCAAGGTTTGCCATCTTATGAGTAGACAAAACTCTTTCTATTCTGTACGCTCTCCCATTTCGTAATTTTATGGCAAGTGAGTCAAGTTTAATAAACATTGAAGCAGGTGCAATAGCAATACCATCCGGGCTTATAAAAAATCCGGTTGCAGATTTCTCTATCGAACCATCATTTCTATACGATTCTATTGAAAACACAGCCTTTTCAAGTTTGTTAATTTTATCCAGAATATTTTGCCCTTTCAAGCCAAGACTAATAACCATAGTCATAACAACAATTAATGTAGTTCGAGCAAATCTCATAGACAATAAAATTATATCTTGTAAAAAGAAATAACAATCCTCAATACATAATGTGCAGAGACTAATAGATTTTATGATTATATAATGTGAATGCTATCAAAAATACTAAAAAAAGAATTGTAAAAACAGTAATGATTAGACGGGCGAGACAATATGTTTGACGAATGAACTCAAATTCGAATCTAGTAAAAATATAAAATAAGAAATTACACCTTCAGCAAGTATTTATATAACACATACCTATACAATTTGAGTTCGACTAAAACATAAAAAATAAGACAGTCTAAAGATACGACTGTCTCATAGTTTCTGTTGGTGGGTAAGATGTGCGATCAATACAATTTATTGCAATTCTTTGCATTACTAAATGTAAGATATAAGATATTAAATGTCAATAGCATCATTACATAAAAAACCGGCAGTGGAATAATCCATGCCGGTTTCTGTATATTAATAACTTATTTTATCTCATTAAGAATGAGAATTTATGTCTGTTTTTCAAAGCAATACCTGTTCCTCTGGCAACTGCATGTAATGGATTTTCAGCAATATGGAAAGGAATATTGATTTTGTCTGTCAACCTTTTATCCAAACCTCTAAGCAAAGCTCCCCCACCTGCAAGGTAAATACCGTTATTTACTATGTCGGCATATAATTCAGGAGGCGTTTGTTCCAAGGCGCTTAAGATGGCAGTTTCTATTTTTGAGATAGACTTTTCTAAACAATGTGAAATTTCCTGGTAAGATACCGGAACTTCAATTGGTAATGCCGTCATTTGATTTGGCCCTTGAACGATAAAATCGGTTGGAGGCGTTTCTAATTCCGGCAATGCTGAACCTACATGTATCTTAATCTCTTCGGCCGTACGCTCACCAACTTTAATATTGTGCTGACGACGCATATACTCCATAATATCAGCCGTTAAATCATCACCGGCAATACGGATTGACTTATTGGTAACAATTCCACCTAAAGAGATAACTGCAATTTCTGTTGTACCCCCACCTATATCTACAACCATATTACCCTGAGGGGCTTCTACATCTAATCCAATACCTAAGGCTGCAGCCATTGGTTCGTATATCATATATACTTCACGACCACCAGCATGCTCAGCGGAATCACGTACCGCTCTTATTTCAACTTCTGTACTTCCTGATGGGATACAAATAACCATAGTAAGAGAAGGAGTAAATAACCTTGAGTTGGTGTTAATCATCTTAATCATACCCCTGATCATTTGTTCAGCAGCATTAAAGTCAGCGATTACACCATCACGTAAAGGACGTATAGTATAAATATTATCATGCGTTTTCCCGTGCATTTGACGTGCTTTTTCACCAATAGCCATAAGCTTATCGGTTCTTCTGTCAAGTGCCACAATTGACGGCTCATCTACCACAATTTTATCATTGTGAATAATAATGGTATTTGCCGTTCCCAGGTCAATAGCTATATCCTGAGATAAGAAAGAGAATAATCCCATACGGTTGGTTTTTAATGTTTGAAATGTCTAATTCCTGTTAGTACCATTTTCATTCCATTTTGGTTACAATAATCTACCGAATCCTGATCTTTTATAGAACCTCCAGGCTGAATCACTGCATTTACACCTTCATTTTTCGCAATCTCTACACAATCAGGGAATGGGAAAAAAGCATCACTGGCCATAACAGCTCCTTCAAGCTCAAAATTAAACGCTTTTGCCTTTAAAATGGCTTGATTTAATGCATCCACTCTTGATGTTTGACCTACACCACTAGCTACAAGTTGCTTATTTTTTGCCAAAACAATGGCATTTGATTTTGTATGCTTAACCAGTTTATTGGCAAATAATAAATCAGCTACTTCCGCATCATCCGGAGATAAAGTTGTAACGACCTTTAAATCTTCAGTAGTTTCCGTTTTAAGGTCTTTTTCCTGTGATAGCACACCATTAAGCAATGTTCTGTTGATTACTCTAGGCATATCACAATCCTTATGAATAAGAATGATTCTATTCTTTTTCGACTTTAATATCTTAAGAGCATCATCATTATATGAAGGAGCAATAATAACTTCAAAAAAGATTTTATTAATTTCTTCAGCAGTAGCCTTATCTATTGGTTGGTTTGAAACTAAAATACCTCCAAATGCAGAAATTGGATCTCCAGCCAAAGCATCTTTCCAGGCTTCTGTAAGATTACTTCTTGATGCTAATCCACAAGCATTATTATGCTTCAATATCGCAAATGTAGTTTCATCAAACTCATTAATCAAATTAATAGCAGCATCGATATCTAACAAGTTATTGTACGAAATCTCTTTACCATGAATCTGGTCAAACACCTCGCTTAGGTTACCATAAAATTTACCTTGCTGATGTGGATTTTCTCCATATCGCAGGCTTTTTGTGGTATCATGACTTATACGAAGTGCACTTCCATTATCATCATCAAAATAATTATATATGGCACTATCATAATGTGAAGAAACAGCAAACGCAGCTTTAGCAAAAGCTTTTCTCTCTTCGGTAGTGGTAACTCCATCAAACTCTACTAATATCTTTTGAATGTCAGCATATTGAGCCTGAGAAGGAACAATTACAACATCTTTAAAGTTTTTGGCAGCTGCACGAATTAAAGAAATACCACCTATATCAATTTTCTCGATAATATCCTGCTCCGGAGCACCTGATGCAACAGTAGCTTCAAATGGATATAAATCAACAATTACCAGGTCAAATTCCGGAATTTCAAATTCATCTAGCTGTTCGATATCAGAATCGTTTTCTCTTCTGGCCAAAATGCCACCAAACACTTTTGGATGAAGGGTTTTAACTCTTCCTCCAAGTATCGATGGATATCCCGTAATATCTTCAACAGCAGTAACCTTAACCCCTAGGTCTTCGATAAAAACCTTTGTGCCACCAGTACTGTATAATTGAACATCCAGCTTATCAAGTGTTTTAATGATTTCGTCCAATCCATCTTTATGGAATACCGAAATAAGAGCTGATTTAATTTTTTTTGAGCTACTCATTTTATACTAATTATGCAATATTGAAATTTAACGATTGTACCTAATTATCCGCAATTTAAAGAAATAACCTTTAGTTTTATACATAGAGGCTTACAAAAATGTATGCGAAGTTGGCTGGCTTTCCGCAAAAATAAGAAAATAAGCACATTTAACAAGGTTGGAACAAATTTAATTCATAGTTTTATAATCTATTCGATTATCTTTTTTCAAAAATACAAGTACTATTTTGCATTACCTTTTCGTAATTACAGATAAATGGTTATAATTTTTAAGTTTTTAAAAGAGAGTTTTTTATTTGCTATTAATGCATTAAAATCAAATAAACTAAGAACAATACTTACTCTAAGTGGTGTTACAATTGGAATATTCTCAATAATTACCGTATTTACGCTTATTGATTTTCTTGAAAAAAAGATCAGAGATAGTATTCAATCGCTAGGAGACAATGTGGTGTATGTACAAAAATGGCCCTGGACACAACCTGAAGGAGAAGCAGAATATCCCTGGTGGAAATATCTAAATCGACCTGTTCCCTCATTAAACGAACAAAAAGTTATTGAAAAGAAGTCGCAATTATGCGAATCATCAACGTTTGCTATAGCCTCCAGAAAAAAAGTAATATTTGAAGACAACTCTTACAATGATGTTCAGGTATTTGGAGTTTCACAAAACTTTGATAAAAACTGGAATTTCGAAATCTCGCAAGGACGATATTTTTCAACTTTTGAAGCGAAAAAGGGTACAAATGTAGTATTACTTGGGAATAAGGTTGCGCAAGAATTATTTCAGGGAAAAGATGCTGTTGGGAAGCGCATTAAATTAATGGGTAACAAACTAACGGTAATAGGTGTAATACTAAAACAAGGCGAGGATATGTTTGGCAATAGTTTAGATAAAAATATTATTATTCCTATAAACTATGCCAAGGGTTTATTTGATATCCGAAGTGAAAATGTAGACCCATTTATTATTGCCAAAGCTAAGGCGGGAATTATTCTGGATGATTTAGTAAGCGAACTAGAGGGTATATTAAGGGCAGAAAGAAGCATTAAACCAACGGAAGAAAACACCTTTGCTCTTAATAGAATAAGTATTGTTCAGAAACAATTTGATGGTTTATTTGGGGTTATTGATTTAGCAGGATGGCTTATTGGTGGATTCTCAATTTTAGTGGGTGGTTTTGGCATTGCCAATATCATGTTTGTTTCTGTAAAAGAACGAACCAGAATCATAGGTATACAAAAAGCCCTTGGAGCAAAGAGAAAATTTATTTTGTGGCAGTTTTTATTTGAAGGTGTATTCTTAAGTTTAATCGGTGGATCTGTTGGACTGCTAATTATCTTCACTCTTACCATAATACTAAATGGGACAATGGATTTAGGCATCCACCTGACATTCTGGAATATATTCAGAGGTGTTGCTATTTCTGTGGTTCTTGGTGTTGTTTCAGGCTTTATCCCTTCAAATACTGCCAGTAAATTAGATCCGGTGGTAGCCATCAATAACTAAATATTAACGAATCAGCCAGGTTGGTAGTTTTATAAGAAGAGTACCTATGCAAAATAAGTCTGTATACAAGCATCTAATCAACAAGCAACCCCATAGTTTACACTTCCTGAATACTTTACCACGTAATAAGCATTAGAAAGTCAAATAACCTAATTAACCGGATTAAAACAAAATTAGCCACGACATCTTTAAATGACAAAGACACCAATGGCTAATTTTGATTAATCATATATTTATGATATGAACTCGCAGCACTCAAACAACACGGATTAGATTGACAAAATCTCCGTCAATTCAACTAATGCAGGATTTAATTTCTTCTTATTCTTTAATGCCTGATTAAAAGGAATATGTACAACTTCCTTATTCACCAATCCGACCATAATACTTTTCTGATCATCTATTAAAGCCTCAACTGCAGAAACTCCTAAACGACTGGCCGTAACTCTATCAAAAGCAGATGGCGTACCTCCACGCTGAATATGACCTAAAATAGTAACCCTTGTATCGTAACCAGGATAATCATTCGAAACCTTTTCGGCTACCCGAATTGCACCTCCACTAATTTTCTCACCCTCTGCAACCAAAACAATACTACTACTCTTATCTTTATTCATCCCTTTTTCAAGGAAAGTATGCAATTGTTTAAAATCTGTATCAATTTCCGGCACCAATATAGCTTCTGCTCCAGATGCGATTCCACTTCGAAGTGCTAAAAATCCAGCATCACGCCCCATTACTTCAATAAAAAATAACCTACTATGCGCACTGGCCGTATCTCTGATTTTATCAACTGCTTCTACAACAGTGTTTAAAGCCGTATCATAACCTATGGTATAATCAGTTCCGTACAAATCATTATCAATTGTACCAGGGACCCCAACAATTGGAATATTATATTCCTGACCAAAAATTCTGGCTCCTGTAAAAGTACCGTCTCCACCAATCACAACTAAAGCATCTACACCATGCTTTTTCAAATTTTCATAAGCTTTCTTTCTTCCTTCCGGAGTACGGAATCCTTCACTTCTGGCAGATTTAAGGATAGTACCACCTTGGTGTATGATATTACTCACCGATCTGGATGTCATATTTTCAATTCTATCCAGAATCATCCCATGATACCCTTGCTTAATACCCACAACCTTTAGCTTATTGTAAATAGCGGCTCTAACAACTGCCCTTACGGCAGCATTCATTCCTGGTGCATCACCTCCTGATGTTAATACACCAATCTTTTTAAGTTGTCCCATAAAATTTATTTGTCTCTTGTTATTAATTCAATTTCCTCTGCAATTTTTTGCATTAACCAAGGGGGTGTGGATGTTGCTCCGCAGATGCCTATTGATTTAGGCTTTGGATCAAACCAATTATTTTCCAACTGTTCTGTTGTGCTCAAAAAAAAGGAACGGGTATTTGTTTCTTTACACTTTTTAAAAAGCATTTGAGCATTACTACTTTTTTCACCTCCCACAAAAACAATTACATCATGTTTTTGGGCGAAGTTCATAATTTTTGGAATTCTGTTAGCCACTTGTCTGCATATAGTATCAAATGACTTGAATTCAATGCCTTCCTGAATATTTTTAGCAAGATAGGTGGATATCTTACCAAATTCATCAATACTCTTGGTGGTTTGCGCATACAAATGCGTTGGTTTGCTCAAGTCAATATTGGATACCTCATCCATCGATTCAATAATAAAAGCTTCATTATTGGTTTGCCCCATTAATCCTATTACTTCGGCATGTCCTTTTTTACCATAGATTACTAATTGCCCTTTTCGTTGTTTTAAATACACCCACGATTTTTTAATTCGTTTCTGTAGTTTTAAAACCACCGGACATGTAGCATCTACAATAGTCAATTTTTTTTCTTTAGCCTTTTCATAGGTTTCTGGAGGTTCACCATGGGCACGTATAAAAATTTTATTACTTTTTAATTTATTCAGGTCATCCCAGTTAACAGAAACCATCCCTTTTCTTTGAAGTCGCTCCATTTCCATATTATTATGGACAATATCGCCAAGACAATGAAGAATTCTGTTTTGTTTAAGTTCTATTTCCGCAGCTTCAACCGCCTTAACAACACCAAAACAAAATCCTGATGATGGATCAATTTCTATTTTAACAGATGACACTTTTAATTTTCTATTTTAAATGCAACGATATGATCAATTCAAATGAAAAATGATAGATTTTTACATCGCATATTCTATTCAGGCTTCTATCAAACCTCTCTTATTTAATTCCGCTATTATAAAATCCAGTTGTTCTTCTTTATTCATATTTCCATTATCCAACACAATGGCATCCTCAGCTTTCTTCAACGGACTCTCGCTTCTGGTTTCATCAATATGATCTCTCTTTTTCACATTTTCCAAAACCTCTTCAAAACTTACTGATTCATTCTTTTCCTGATACTCTTTATATCTTCTTTGCGCTCGAATTTCAGGCGAAGCTGTCATAAACAACTTTAAATCGGCTTGAGGAAATACCACAGTCCCAATGTCCCTGCCATCCATCACAATACTTTCTGTTTCTCCCATTTTTTGTTGCAATTCAACCATCCTCTTTCTCACAAAGGCAATGGCACTCACAATACTCACATAGTCACTAACTTCGGGGCTCCTAATTTCCTTTTCAACAGATACTCCATTTAAAAATGTTTCATTCAGCTTTTTTGAAGCATCAAATTTAAAGGTGATGACAATATCGTTTAAAGCCTTCTTTAAACTTTCTTCATCTATTGAATTTCCCTTTATTATTTCGTTCCTCAATGCATATAAAGTCACGCAACGATACATTGCACCTGAATCTATAAATATAATATTCAACAACTTAGCTAAATCTTTAGCCACGGTACTTTTACCACATGAAGAATATCCATCAATGGCAACAACAAGCTTTTCGCCTTCTTTTTTAATCATTATAACAATTTTGAGCCCATAAAAATACTACGATTGTTTGACTTATAAAGGGGATGTCTGAATTAATTTATGAATAAAAAAGTTGTCATATATTAAAAAGCAGATATCTAAACCAAATTTTACCTGAATTTCAAATGAAAGAGATTTATTTCTTGAGTATAAAAAACCCAACTATTAAACTTGTAATATGCATTAGGGTACATACAAGAGTTTTCTTTTATTTGATTCAATAACCAAATAACAATTGCAAAAACCTTAATATCTATAATTTAATAACTTGATAAATTAGTAGAGATAGAAAAATGATTAGATGTACCACCTAAATGATAACGGGCTGATCCATATGAAAAATGGAATTTATACACTCTAAAGCCAAAACCCCAAGACATTCCAACGGTTGACATACGCTCTTCCTGAGCTAACTCTTGTCTTCTTCTGTAATTATATCCAAAATCGACATGGAAATTTTTTGATGGTAAAAACTCCACACCAAAAACCACATGCCTCATCAGTTTATCTCCGAAACCATCATTCCCAGTTACATCACCCGTACTTGAATCACTTGAATTTTCATAATCTGTTGAATTATATGATAAATCCCATTCCAGGAGGTGCTGAGCAGTTAAAGAAAACCTAAAAGGTGCATGCGCTAACTTTGTTGACATACCGAATTGAAGATCAGAAGGAATATCTTCCTGAATATCATTATAAGATGAAATCTGTGAACCCAGATTTTTTAATACAATACCCAATGATAAACCAGAATCACTCTTTTTATAATGAAAACCAAAATCAGTAGTGATACCATATGAAGTATATACGTCGAGTTTTGAATAGATGGGTTTGACGCTCATTCCCATGGATATATTTGGAGATAGTTTTCGTGCATAGCTTAAAATAAATGCATATTCCGCAGCACTTGTAGAACCAATCAATTCTGCAATCTCATTTCTTCGCTCAAAAGTACCATAATTAATACTGTGAATACCCAAACCAAAAGTTCCTACATTTTTAAAATGGTGTGCAAAACCCAGGTAACCATAACTTATGTCGCTCATATAAGGAACATAATTTAGAACTACCGAATTACTCATATCCTCATCTAATAACGAGGGATTGTGAAAGACTACATTGAGATCATTATCATCGATAGAAATATTATTTCCTCCTAAAGCAGCCACTCTGGCAGAATTAGTTAGGTTAAGAAAATCGTAAACATTACCACCCCCCGTCTGCGCACTAACAATAGGAACTATCGTAAGACACAATAGCAAATTTAAAATCTTAATATTTTTCATTTTCGTCCTGGCCATTTTTCAATAACGGCAAATTTACAATTTTAGTACAACAAATTAGGGATACGCCAATTTTAATGTTTCCACCACTTCATAAACAGCAGGACAAACAAAAGTGTTTCGATAAGTAAGATTTAAAATCTGATAAAATCTTTTTCGATCTGTATGAGGATATTCTCGACACGCACGAGGTCTGACTTCATAAATCATACAATAATTATCAGGCATTAAAAATGGACAAGGTGTTTGTTTAAAAACATAATCATCGTCTTCATCTATTTCAAAATACTGATCAATAAGCTCTGCACGTTTCATTTTTAAATGCTTAGCTATTCTGTCAATATC
>JBNKGY010000001.1:0-93872 GCA_050290065.1 Marinilabiliaceae bacterium | reverse complement strand
GCAGAAAAAGGATTTAGAAGACACAATAAACAACACCCCCTGCGATTCAGTTATTATTGCAACTCCTATCGATCTATCACGAATTATTAAAATTAAGAAGCCTTATACGAGAGTACATTATTCTTTACAGGAAATTGGAAAACCTGATTTAGCGGATATTCTTGATGAATTTATAGAAACTCATAAATAAAAGATGGAATACAAATTAGGAGATCCATTCTGTTGTCTTGAATAGTAATCCACAAATTTCATTTAGAAACTCAGCAATATTATGGATTTCAATACATAATCGTTGTCAAATTACGACAACGATTAGTATTAATAACCTTCTATGTTGAAATACAATTGAAAAACTTTAATATAAATTTGGATTACAACATAGAAGGTTAATAAGGTAAGTTAAATCTTAAATAGTAGATTTAAATTGCTCAAGAAAACGTACATCATTTTCAAAGAACAATCGAATATCTTTAATCTGATATTTCAGCATGGTAATTCTTTCAATCCCCATACCAAAAGCAAATCCAGTGTATTTATCACTATCTATATTTGAATATTCCAATACGTGAGGATCAACCATTCCACAACCTAGAATTTCAACCCATCCGGTATATTTACAAACATTACATCCCTTACCTCCACATAAAGAACATGAAATATCCATTTCTGCAGATGGCTCTGTAAAAGGAAAATAAGATGGACGTAGACGTATCTGAGTTTTTTCACCAAACATTTCCTTGGCAAAATATAGTAAAGTTTGTTTTAAATCGGCAAACGAAACATTTTCATCAATATATAATCCCTCAACCTGATGAAATATACAGTGAGCTCTGGCAGATATTGCTTCGTTACGAAATACTCTACCTGGAAATATAGAACGAATTGGTGGTTCATTTTTTTCCATCACTCTAACCTGAACTGATGAGGTATGCGTTCTTAACAACACATCAGGATCTTTTTCAATAAAAAAAGTATCCTGCATGTCACGCGCTGGATGCTCTTCAGGGAAATTTAGGGCTGTAAATACATGAAAGTCATCCTCAATCTCAGGTCCTTCTGCAACATTAAATCCAAGGCGAGCAAAAATATCAACAATCTCATTTCGAACGATAGATAAAGGATGCCTGCTTCCCAGTTTCATAACAGTTCCCGGTAAGGTTAAATCAACTCCTGTTTCCTTTACCTGGTTGTTCGCAAACTGTGCCTTCAGATTATTAATAAATTCTTGTGTTTCCTTTTTCAGCACATTTAAAACTTGACCCACCTCGCGTTTCTGCGCATTAGGAATCGTTTTAAAATCGTTAAAAAGTTCTGAAACAATACCTTTTTTACTTAGATATTTAATTCTCAGATGCTCAGCTTCCTCAGCTGATTTAGCAGTTAATTGTTTAATCTCTTCTTGTAAAGCCTTTATCTTATCAAGCATTGCTGATTCTTTTATCGTTATTCTGAATTTGCAAATTTAATAAAAGCTAACGATAGATAAGTAGAATTTAGACAAAAGATAAGAGATTCAGTAAATTCGGCTATTGAACTGCGAATTCAAAGAGTGTACCGGCGAAAAATCTGATGAGTTTTCTTTTTTACTATTACTTATTGATAATTTCTATTTTTAGTACCCTGATATCCTCAACCGGTCTGTCAACCGCATAAGTTTTTACTGCTGCAATTTTATCCACCACGTCCATACCTGAGGTTACTTCACCAAAAACAACATAATCTCCATCTAAATGAGGAGCCCCTCCAACTATAGAATATATTTGTCGTTGTTTAGCAGTAAATTTTATTCCCTTTTCTTTTTCTATGTCATCCAGTTCTTCCTTATTAAATAATCTTCCGGATACCATATAAAATTGAGAACCATCTGATAGATCCTTTGGATTTCTGGCGTCAGGTAGTTTTGAGGCAGCAATTGCTCCTCGTTTATGAAAAAGCTTAGGAACAACCTTGGTATTTAACATATAACCAGGCCCTTGCCAACCCACTACATCATCCTTTTTAGCATATTTACTATCTGCAGCTCCTGTCTGAATCAGGAAATTTTTAATTACTCGATGAACCAGCAAACTATCATAAAAATGATCACTCACCAACTTTATAAAGTTATCTCTGAATTCAGGAGTTTCATTATATAACTTCAAGTCAATATTTCCCATGGTGGTATTCATCCTAAAACCTTTAATCGTTTTATAGGATGGATAAACTTTATTGGTTTTGGTTCTTAATTCATACACCGATACGTGTTGTTTTTGCTGTTTTTTTAGCAATGATAGAATATCTGATGCAGGAATTAAAACAGATGTACTGTCATTTAACTCATCTCTATTCTGAACCATCCCTACAATATGATGTAAATAGGTAAATGCTGGAATACCATTATAACTCTTTTTATTCAGAACATAATAATGAAGCGAATCATTATGTATTTTTTCTTTTACGGCAAATTTGGGTGCATATATCTTTCTTGACTTCCTGTACAGTCCTGCAATTGAATCTGGAATATCTTTAATAGCTTCATTTAAGTTTAGATAATTCAGATTTTCTTTCCATGTTTTAAGAATAACCAGATTATTTTCAATACTATAAGCTGTATAACCTGCAACATCAGAGTAATCTTCGCTCCCTACCGGAGCCACTTTAACTTTATAACTGCCTTTAATTAAATCGAAGTTTGTTACCAGTCGTTTGGCAGCTATATAAAATCCAAAGCCCTTTTTAATTTCACGCGAATAATGATCATATGTAGTGATGGATACCACGCCCAAAATATTACGCTGATATGAACCTTTGCGTAATGAGTATTCATCTTTAGATATATTGTTTTTGTTTTGTTTTGTAGTGCATCCTACAAATAACACTAACAATAATAGGTAACTAACAAATAAACGCATAACACTTAAAGAATTCTAACAACCAGTTTCACATCAGTAAATGGTCTGTTGTTTTTATCTGTTTCCAGAGAGGCAATTTTTTCAATCACATTAAATCCACTCACCACTTCTCCAAATACGGTATAATCTCCGTCTAACTCTGGTAACCCGCCAACAGTTGTATACACTTTACGTTGCTCCTCTGTAAATTCAAGATGATTAGAGAGTGCATAATCAAAAGCTATTTTCTCTTTTATTTCCCTTAAGCGTCTGTTAAATTCTTTCGGATTTTCTGTTTTTAGTTTTTTCAGTTCCTCTTTATAAGGAATATAATACTTTTTTTTCAGTGCGATACGAATTGGATTATTCGTTGCTTTTTCAAGTAAATCCAGTTCTTCATTAGTATAAACTTTTCCTTGCACAATATAAAACTGACTAATATCCGACATCTTAAAATGATTGATATCTTCAGGTTGCCTGGGTGCACAAATAGCTCCTTTTTTATGAAACCTTCCTTCTTTAAATTCTGAGTCAATTACCAACTTCGAACTACCATATCCAATATGTCTTCCAGGAGCAGGATTTCTTGAATCAGAAGACCCTCCCTGAATTACAAAATTCTTAATAACCCGATAAAATAAGGTTCCATCATAATGCCCCTGATTAGCCAGTTTAATAAAATTGTTTCTATGATTAGGAGTGTCATCATACAACATGATTTTAATATCTCCCATATTCGTTGAAATAATAATATTCCTGCTTTGAGCCTTTAAAATACCTGATGTTAAAACAACTAATAAAATACAATTAATAAGAGAACGCATAATTTTTAATCCTTTAATAATTTCACCTCCATTATAATGTCTTTCAATGGACGGTTACGAGAATCTGTTTCAGAATTGGCGATGGCATCAACGACCTCAATACCAAATTTTTTACCAAATAAGGATTGAATAGATTCAATGATAGTTTTATCTTCAATAATCTCTCCAAAAACAGTATAATTACCATCTAAATGCGGAGTTCCACCAATAGTTCGGTAAATTTCCTTAACCTCTTCCGGAAACGAAAACTCTGGCTGGTCAGAATAACGCTTTTGAACTTCTGCCATAATTTTCTGCTGCATCAACAATAATTTTTTCTGATCTCCATTTTGTTGCAAATAATTCAGTGAATCATTGTATTCTGTCAACAGTTGATTAAAAATATTTCTTCTTCTTCCTTCTCTTTGTTGATTTTCTATTTTCGTCAGTTTCCCATCATCAAATCGCTCACCTTGAACGATATAAAATTGTGAGCCAGATGATCTCTTTTCAGGATTAACCTTATCTGGTTGACGAGCAGCAGCTAATGCTCCCCGCTTATGAAAAAATTTAGGGAAGTTAATTTCTGAAGGCAATGTATACCCTGGTCCTCCTTTACCTAATGCAGCTCCGGTAACAGCTTCTTTTGAATCAGGATCTCCACCCTGTATCATAAAATTCTTAATGACCCTGTGAAATAAGGTATGATCAAGAACGCCATTCTTAACCATCTTAATAAAGTTATCTCTGTGTAAGGGCGTTTCATTATACAACTTTACTTTAATATCCCCCATCTGTGTCTTAATCAAAACAACAGGATCTGTATATTTTTGAGCACATGCACAAAATAAAAATATCATTACAAAAAAAGGCAATAAAAGATATCTCTTCATAAATTCAAATTTTTCATTCAATTACTGAGCAAACTATGGCATTATAAGTTTTTATCAAAATACTCCATCATGGCTTTTTTTAATATACCTTCTCTCTCTGATGGCAATAAATCTTCTACTTTCTTTACCACCTCAAATTCTGGCCACCCTTCTTCATCAAATCCTTTTTGCTTATAAAATCCCTTTTGCTCAAATAGTTTACATCGGGCCAGGTTAATCATATCCATTTTCTCATCTTTTGAGTAGTTTTGGTATCCTTGTCCTCTTTCCTGTATTCCAATAAGAAACAGTAAAAAATTAAAATCAGCTAACACATTAAACTTCTTACTGATTTTAAGTAAAAGTTCTTCCCAGTTATTATTAATTGTATTTTCCATTTTTTGTATTTCGTTCAAAAGTACCAAAAATAATAGGCTTGCAAAAAGCATTCTACCTATAGCATCAAAAAAAACCGAGTCCGATATAAAACTTTAGATTCAGTACTGATTAAATAAATTTCTTGATTTTTATCATAATATTCCTTTATTCTTTGCTTCATCAATCATTATTAAGACTTGTTCCCATAAAAATGCGGATCCATTTTCGATTGGCTGGTTTCTTGTAGTCACCATTTCGGCAGTAACCTGATGCTTTTTCCATGCTTTACCATCCGTTTTGTAGTTATGCATAATAGGCATAAAACGATCAATCGCTCCAACATACATTGCCTCAGCAGACTTCCCTTCTTCAAACTCTTGCCATAATGCTATAAACTCCTGCTTTAAATCATCAGGAAGAATTCCAAATATTCTTTTTGCTGCTTTTACTTCTCTCTCTTCTTTATCTTTATGAGCATCCTGATCATAGGCAAAAGTATCACCAGCATCAATCTCTACAACATCATGAATCAGAGCCATTTTAACAGCCTTAATCATATCCAAATTCTGATCATTGGCATACTCTTTAAAGACAAATAAAGCCAATGCCATATGCCACGAATGTTCTGCATCATTCTCCTGGCGAGAAGAATCTAATAACAAGGTTTGTCTTATAATTTGCTTAACTCTGTCAAGTTCTATAATAAATCGTAATTGTTTTTGAAATTTGTCATGCTTATGGTTCATTCCCAAAGTATTAAAGATTATTTACTTTTTAAAGGCTTCAAACTCTATTAGCGAAGCTTCCCCCTTATGACCCTTTCCTTCATTTAAATGTTCGGAGTATTTTTTGTTGACAACAATCTGTAACTCACGAAAATCATCATTCAATATATCATTAGAATAAAGCATATCTATATTTTTTGGTCCACCACTATTATACAGTAATTGATCTTTGGAAAACCCTAATATCCATAATTTTGAATTTGGCTTCAGTAAAGTATACAAATAGGTATGTATATTTTTACGAATAGAATCTGGAAGATGAAAAAACACCAAACAAATGGCATCAAAACTATTCATTGAGTATTCAAGTTTCATTACATCACAAATCTCATATTTTAAACTCACATTCTTTTCCTTTGCCAGCATCATGGCTTTTTTTCGTCCCTCTTCGCTTTGATCAACAGCAACAACATGCCAACCCTTTTCTGCAGCATACACAGCATTACGCCCTTCTCCTTCTCCCGGTAACAATATTTTTCCAGGCTTATTAGAATCTATAAATCTTTTAAATTGTGGATTTGGATCTTTACCATATATGTAATCATCCGAAGCAAATCGATCATCCCAGAACTCTTTCATTTTATCAACCTTTTTGTCAGTAATCTAATAACCTGAACTCGACATAGTTTAAGATTCAGATTTTTAATAAATGTTTAGAAAATAATATAGAACAAATATAACGGGATTAATGAGAGACAGTTCAATAACTATTTTGAAGGGAGTAAAAATAGAAAAAGACCTGCGGGCAACAGGTCTTTTTTCTTTTGATTTTGATTTTTTTAATCTGATTTAAGGGAAAAGGGTTTATTGTTTTCCGAGTGCTAATATAGATTAATATTTTGTTTTTTTAACAATATTTTAGGATTTATTTTAATTTTTTACGTAATAACTCGAATAATTAGTAGCATAAGTACTATTAATTAACATTTTTCAAGTGCTAATTTAATCTTTTTTAACCTTCTTATTTTTCAACAAAACCACAATAACACCAACTAAGTTGTAATATATATTAATCAGAGTCGTCACAAAATATTGATTTTACTCTATCAATTATCATTTTATTAATCTGAATTAGATAAAAATTGTCATAATACAGGGCAAATACTTCGTTTCAACTTGGGAACTATGAAAAAGCAATTTGGGGTTATACCAGAGTAATTGAAATTAATAATGAAAATGCTGATTTTTACTTAGTTGAATTCTGCAACTAAAATTTAAAATAATATTCCGTAAAAAATCAGTTCACTGTAACATTTACCTAATGAAATTATTATAAAGATACTAAAGCTAACGTTCAATTTGCTTTCTCATATAACTATGAGCAATTCAATTTTTACTTGTATCTTTGTAAATACATTTTCATTAAAAAATGAATATTCTGGCAGTGTTATTGTTGCTCATAATGGAGAATATCATTTAAAATCACATTATTGCCTCTGTCTTTTATATTGTTAATTTTAAAGGACTTAAGTACATTAATTACAATTACAGTTATGAAATTTACATTTATAAAAACAGCTAATCACAGAACCTTTCATCATACACCAATATACTACGATGAAGCAAAAGAGGAGCGTCAGGAAAGAGCCAGAAGAATAAAGGATGAATTGGGACTGGAGCAAGAGGAAGATGACAGATCTACAGAAGAAAGAATTAGGGGTAAAATGCGACGAAAAATTGCAAACAATTTTGATGTTTATCGTAAAGAGAAAAGAAAATCAAATCTTAGATTGATATTAATATTAATTGGATTAACCATTGTATTTTACTACTTGTTTCAATCAAGTAAAGATTGGATTCTAAACTACATGTAAAATTGTTTGATACCAAAAGCATTTAATTTAATAACCATCACAAATAAACATCTGTATACCAGATGTTTTGTTTTATGTAGCAAATTTCTATGTCAGATATAATTCAATTACTACCCGATTCAGTTGCAAACCAAATAGCCGCAGGGGAGGTTATTCAACGTCCGGCTTCAATCATCAAAGAATTAGTTGAAAATGCAATTGATGCAGGTAGTACAGATATTAATGTAATTGTAAAAGACGCCGGAAGAACACTGGTTCAGGTAATTGACAATGGTTGTGGCATGTCAGCTACTGATGCTCGTTTAGCTTTTGAACGTCATGCCACGTCAAAAATCAGCAATGTAAACGATTTATTTGCCATTAGAACAATGGGATTTCGTGGAGAGGCACTTGCATCCATAGCTGCTGTTGCTCAAACTGAATTAAAAACAAAAAAAACTGGTGATGAATTAGGCACTCACATCACAATCTCGGGATCGAAAGTTGAGAACCAAGAAGTAATCAATTGTGCATCAGGAAGTAACTTTATAATTCGCAACCTCTTTTATAATGTTCCTGCCCGTAGAAAATTCTTAAAAAAGGACAGCACTGAACTACGACATATTATTACTGAATTCCAAAGGATTGTATTGGCTAACCCTGATATTACCTTTAGCCTGGATCATAATAATACTCCTTTATTTCAACTTCCTGCATCCAATCTGAGACAACGAGTGATTAACATGTTAGGTAAAAGCATGAATGCACAATTAGTACCTGTTGAAACAAATACCACATTGGTAAAAATACATGGTTTTATAGGAAAACCAGAATCTGCCCGAAAAAAGTCAGGTGACCAGTTCTTCTTTGTAAATCAGAGATATATGCGACACCCTTACCTGCATAAAGCGATTACAGAGGCCTATTCGAATTTAATATTACCCAACACGGTTCCTGCCTACTTTTTATTTTTTGAGGTTGATCCAAAAATTATCGACATCAACATACATCCTACAAAAACTGAAATTAAATTTGAAGATGAGAAAGCAATTTGGCATATAACCAATGCATGCATTCGAGAAAGTTTAGGTAAACACAATATGGTTCCCACCATTGATTTTGATACTGCCGATAAACTTGATATTCCTGTTGGAAATGAAAACGATGATCAATCCGAACCCGGAATTGATGTCAATCCATTCTTCAACCCATTTGAAACCACTCCCCCCGATCCATCAAGTTTTTCAGGTTCTATGCAAAATTCATCCAAACCTGGTGGAACGTATACTGGCGGTTCAGCAACCCCTAAAGGATGGGAACAGTTATACAATGATTTTGAATCTGAAAAAGGAAACAAACCTTTTGATACAGACGATACAGATAACTCTAATTATTTTGATGAGCCAATTGAACAAGAACCCGTTCAACAGACTTTTATGTCTAAGGGAATGAATGAAGACAATGCCACTGGGGCATCTTGTTATCAATTTAAGAATAAATATATTCTTACCTCTGGAAAATCCGGACTCATGATGATAGATCAAAAAAGAGCACACGAACGAATTTTATATGAGCAACTTATTAAATCAAGTTCAAGCCAACAAAGTATGACACAGCAAAATTTGTTTCCTGAACAAATCGAATTTAGTGTTGAAGATGCCTTGATTGTTAATGAACTTAAAGATAATTTTAAATTGTTCGGACTTGATATGGTTGATTTGCAGAATAATTGTTTTGAGGTTCGGGGAATGCCAGTCACATTGGAGAAAATGAATCCAAAAGTAATTATTGATGAAATCATTGAAGCCTATAAGAGTAGCGAGATAAACATTGAAAATGACTTAAAAGAACGTATTGCAAAAACAATGGCTAAACAATCATCCTTAAAACCTGGCAAATTTCTTACCTCACAAGAAATGGATGAGCTAATTGGCCAATTATTTGCTTGCCAGGTGCCAAACTACACACCCGATGGTAAACCAGTTATATCAATTCTGTCTAACGATGAAATAGAAAGTCGATTTAAATGACAAATTGGCGCAATATATTATTGGTCTGATAGTTGTAAGTAAGTATTGACAAATTTGAATTTAAAAAATATGTATCAACGGCAATCATTTTTTAGCAACATCCCACACATAGTAAAAAATATATTAATCATAAACGGACTGGCATTTTTTGCCGCGTTTTTACTTTCGAAGGGTATCAATATTCCGGGTATCGGATTTACCAGAATAGATTTAAATGCCTTATTGGGATTATATACGCCGGGGAGTAGTGAATTTCACTTTTTTCAGTATATCACCTACATGTTTATGCATGGAGGTATAGAACATATATTCTTTAACATGTTTGCAGTGTTTATGTTTGGGCGTATTCTTGAAAGACTCTGGGGACCGCAAAAGTTTCTTTTTTATTATTTAGCAACTGGTATTGGTGCAGGATTACTTTATGTTCTTGTGGCTTTTATTAGGGCAAAAATGTTAGCTGCAAAATTACCTCCTGAATTGGTTACTGATGTTTATATAAAAGGGCTCTCACTAACTGAAACACCCAAAGTTCTTGAGTATAAAGACACAGTTATTTCTTTAATGAGAACGCTTTATGTACCAATGATTGGCGCATCAGGTGCTGTATTTGGTTTATTGTTAGCTTTTGGAATGTTGTTTCCAGAAGAAAAACTTTACTTATACATGATTGTTCCTGTTAAAGTAAAATGGTTTGTTATTGGTTATGGTGGACTTGAATTATTTCTAATGTTTAAAAACAATCCGGGAGATAATGTGGCTCACCTGGCCCATTTAGGTGGAATGTTATTTGGATATTTTATTATTCGTTTTTGGCGAAGGAGTCAATTTTAATTAATTTTAATATTATAGTCCTTACAAAATCACTACTTTTATAACTATGCCTATTCTCGATGAAATAAAGCAATCATTTAAACAAGGGGGTGCACTTACCCGATTGATTTATATTAACATTGCCGTATTTGTGGCAATACATTTACTATATGTTGTATTTTCTTTAATAGGGCATGCAGATTATTTCCCTTTAACTACATGGTTATCGGTACCAGCGAGTCCTGAAGCTTTGTTATTTCAACCCTGGAGTATCATCACTTATATGTTTTTGCATTTTGATTTTCTCCATATTGTTTTCAACATGCTTTATTTGTATTGGTTTGGAAGAATATTCATGCAATATTTTAACCCAAGACAATTACTTGGGGTATATTTTATGGGAGGTCTTTCAGGTGCACTGCTTTATATTATATCATATAATGTATTTCCTGTTCTTTATGAGATGGCACCAAATACTATTATGATGGGAGCTTCTGCTTCTGTAATGGGAATCATATTTGCGGTTGCCAGATATGCTCCAAATTTCAAAGTGCATTTATTAATTATAGGTCCTGTAAAACTAATTCATATAGCACTAGTTCTTTTTGTATTAGATTTAATTGCTATCCCAACAATGTCAAATACCGGAGGACATCTGGCTCATATTGGAGGCGCTTTATTTGGCGTATATTTCTCTGCCCGTATAAATAAAGGCAAAGATATTACAATGGGATTTAACCGAATGATGGATAAGCTTGTTTCCTTATTTTCATCCCGTTCAAAAATGAAGGTGACACACAAAATGAATAGAAGAACCATGTCGGATATGGAATACAATGCACAAAAAAGAGCACAGCAGAAAGACATTGATCGAATATTAGAGAAAATTAAGTCAAGTGGGTATGATAGCCTAACTAAACAGGAAAAAGAAGATTTGTTTAATGCAAGTAATAATTAATTAACATCCAATTATCTTGAACAAAGTAACCCGATCTTTCGTAACTATACTAAATATCACTGTTGGCCTTTTATTACTGCTGGCATATCTGGGCGCATTTGTGAGTCCTGTTCATATCAATTTCATCTCATTTTTAGGATTTGGTTTTCCTTTTTTCTGGGTACTCAATTTTTTTTGTGTTATTTATTGGTTGCTTAAACGACGGAAAAGACTTCTATTTTCATTAGTTCTGATCGTTATTTCATGGTGGCAATGGCATGCCGTTTTTCAGCTTCAAGGAGAACAAAATATTGATCGTAAGAGATTAAATAATCCGGTAACTGTTATGTCCTATAATGTACGTATGTTTGATAGATATGTATGGACGGGAGATCATAAAACACCCCAAAAAATATATGAGTTTATAAAAAAAGAAAATCCGGATATTTTATGTATTCAGGAGTTCTTTGTCAATAACCAAAAGCAACCTTATTCTGAAAATAACATCTTATCAAAATTTAAACAATTCAAATACAAACACATAGAATATATTACTGAGTCAAAATCCGGAAGAAAATATGGACTTGCTACATTTTCCAAATTCCCAATTATTGATAAAAAACCACTTTACTTCAAAAACACCACTAATTTCAGTATTCAAACTGATGTAAATGTAAATGGAAGTAAAGTAAGAGTATTTAACAACCATCTGGAATCTATCCGATTACAAACAGAAAATTACAATTTTATTGATAGTTTGGAAGTAAAAAATAACGAAGAGAGACGTAAGGGAATCTCCGACATTTTCGGAAAATTAAGTCATGCCTTCGCTACCCGTTCATTACAGGCAGAAACAATTGGCAGGCATGTTCAGAACTCCCCCTTCCCAGCTATTGTTTGTGGAGATTTTAATGACACTCCGGTATCCTATGTATACAAACAGGTAAAGGGCAACTTAAAAGATTCCTTTATTCAATCAGGGAAAGGATTTGGAGGCACCTACCATGGTAACCTTCCATCCTTCCGCATCGATTTTATTTTTCATGATTCGTCATATAAATCATATAATTTCAAAAGATATAAGGTAGATTACAGTGACCATTATCCTATTAAATCCTTAATTGAACTTTCTCCGGACAAGTAAATTAAGCTTATATCAATATCCAGCTATTTGCATGTCAAAAATGGCTAAGTGAGAGATTAATTTTCTATTTTTGTGGATATTGCAATGTTCCATTAGCAAGAAAAATTAAATAAAATATATTTCATTAATTATGCGTCAATATCTTGAATTGTGCCAACGGGTGTTGGATGAAGGAGTATTAAAAGAAGATAGAACAGGTACTGGAACTATTAGTGTTTTTGGACATCAAATGCGTTTCAACCTTCAAGATGGTTTTCCATTAGTTACTACTAAAAAACTACATTTGAAATCAATAATTCATGAACTTATCTGGTTTTTAAAAGGTAGTACAAATGTAAAGTATCTAAAGGAAAATGGCGTTCGGATATGGAATGAATGGGCAAAAGAAGATGGTGAATTAGGGCCTATCTATGGATATCAGTGGCGATCATGGCCAAATGCTAATAGTGAGTACATAGATCAGATTCAACAGGTAATTGAATCCATAAAAAATAATCCCAACTCCCGTCGTCATATCGTGAGTGCCTGGAACGTTGGACAATTAGATGACATGCAGTTACCTCCTTGCCATATTCTGTTCCAGTTTTATGTAGCGAATGGAAAATTATCGTGCCAGTTATATCAGCGCAGTGCCGATTTGTTTTTAGGTGTACCTTTTAACATCGCCTCTTATGCTCTGCTAACCATGATGGTAGCTCAGGCAACTGGTTTAGAACCCGGTGAATTTGTTCATACGCTGGGAGATGTGCATATTTATAATAATCATATTGAACAGGTTAAACTTCAAATAACCAGAGAACCCCGTTCACTGCCGGTTATGACTATAAATCCGGATGTTAAGAATATAGATGATTTCAAATACGAAGATTTCACTTTAAGTGATTATAACCCGCATCCTCATATTAAGGGTGCCATATCAGTTTAAAATAGAACTATGCCAAAAATTTCGATTATCGTTGCCATTGCTAAAATGAACGCAATAGGACAAAACAACGACTTACTAACTTATATATCTAACGACTTAAAACGGTTTAAAGCTTTAACAACCGGACATACCATTATTATGGGTCGTAAAACTTTTGATTCATTACCTAAAGGTGCATTACCCAATAGACGAAATATTGTAATGTCACGCAATACCGATTTACGAATTGAGGGCGCAGAAGTTGTAAACTCAGTTGAGGATGCGCTGAAATTATGCGAAAATGAAGAAGAAATATTCATAATTGGGGGAGCTACTATTTACGAGGCATTTCTGCCCATTACCGATAAATTATATCTAACTCAAATTGATCAGTTCTTTAATGATGCAGATACATTCTTTCCTGAGATTAACATTACAGAATGGAAAGAAACATTTAGAAATGAAATTACTGATGATGACCAGAATGACTTTAACTATGCTTTTGTAAACTTAGAGAGAATCATAAAATATTGATATTAATTTATTAGTACTTTTGTTATCTTTCTATAGCAACCTTAATAATTATAGCCATTACCCATCAACATTATTTTTGAGCAACATTGAGCTCTGTTCCACAGAATTTACAAAATTCGGCATCAGTATCATGTCCTTCCTGTAAGCAAGAAGGACATACCTGAGTGGTCGTATTCTCTTGATTTTTACGAGTTAATTCAGCTGTTACGATTCCCGTAGGAACTGCAATAATTGCATATCCTAAAATCATTACGATTCCTGCCAAAAACTGTCCCAAAGCTGTAACTGGAGCAATATCTCCATATCCAACGGTAGTTAATGTAACTACGGCCCAGTAAATACTTATGGGAATACTAGTAAAACCGCTCTTTTCACCCGATTCAATAATGTACATCATGGTTCCTAAAATAACAACCATGATAACAACCGTGAATAAAAAAACTCCAATTTTGTTTCTACTTGCAGTTAAGGCTTTCCACAAATGTGAAGCTTCATTGATATAACGAGTAAGCTTTAATACTCTAAAAACTCTTAATAACCTTAATGAACGAAGTACAACCAACATATGCGTACCTGAAAACATCAATCCTAAAAATGTAGGGATTATTGCTAATAGATCAATTATTCCGAAAAAACTTAATGCATATCGAAAGGAATTACGAACTACCCACAATCTAATTAAGTATTCTAAAGAAAAAGCAATTGTTACACCCCATTCCATTATACCTAGTATATGGTAAAAGTTATCCGTTCTATTGGGTAAACTCTCAAGCATGACAATGCATATACTAAATAAAATCAACACAATTAATCCTATATCAAAAGCTTTCCCTGATTTGGTATCGGCCTCAAATATTATTTCATATAATAATTTTTTCATAGATAATTACTAAAAAATAAAATTTCAGTTTAATAAAACCCATTGTATCTTTACTCAAAATTATAAACAAATATGAGTATAAATAATATAAAAGATAATTTCATAGAAGCTTCTCATCTATTAAACCAATTCATTAAAGATGAGAACAATTGGAAGAACATACAAAAAGCTGGTAATTTAATGGTAACCAGTCTAAAAAAAGGAGCTAAAATCATTTCGTGCGGCAATGGAGGTTCCATGAGTGATGCAATGCATTTTGCAGAAGAACTTACAGGGAGATTTAGAGACAACAGAAGTGGTTTAGCTGCAATATCTATTTCAGATCCAACTCATATTTCGTGTGTAGGTAACGATTATGGTTTTGATCATATATTTTCAAGGTTCGTAGACTCTGTGGGTCAAGAAAACGATGTTTTACTTGCAATAAGTACCAGTGGAAATTCAGCTAATGTAGTTGAAGCAGCAAAGATCGCTCAACAAAAAGGAATGCCAATTATTGCACTCACCGGCAAAAATGGAGGTATTTTAAAAGACCTATGTGATGTTGAATTACGAATCCCGCACACTGGATATTCAGATAGGATTCAAGAATTACATATTAAAATCATTCATTCACTTATACATTATATCGAACTCGAATATTTTAAATAAAAACTATTGAATAATTTCAATATTTAGTGGTATATTATAATTAGTCTTTGATGAAAACGCTATAAACGATAAACACAATAGATTAATGTTTTGTTAGTTATTAGTAATAACAACAAATGTTCTAATGCCAATTATTAAAAAATATTTTATCTCGTACTTCATTACAATCTTAATTTGGGGATGTGTAAAAGAGGATTTAAGCAAGATTTCTGATGATTTCATTTGGGAACCGACATTTTCATTTCCCATTTCTGAACTAGATCTTGGTACAGATGACTACAATGGAAGTCAGGGTTTTTTAGGCTATTATAACACCAATCAAGAAGTATTAATTTCTGAATACACGAAATTTAGCTTCAACGATATAACAAATAACGCTGAAGAAGTAAAGGAATTAATGTTCAGGTTTAATATTGAAAATAATTTTCCCGCAAATTTGGAGGTTTATGGATATTACATTGATCAATTTGGCAATATTATAAAATCCATTTTACAAGACCCTCCTTTGGATATTAATGCTGCGGAAACAAACGACGACGGGAATGTCATTAAAAGCAACTCTATTATTCACGATATATCACTTCATGCAGAAGATGATGAACTAATAAATTCTGTAAGACAGATTCTTTTAATTATATATTTTAAAGAATTGGACGAAAGCCCAAATGTAATTCAACAAATTGATAATTACAACGTTGATGTTTCAGTAGGTGTACGAGCCGCTCTTGAAGTTCCATTAATCCAATAAGATAATATTCATGCGCGTATTAATTCTGTTGATATTACTTGGCATTGCGTATATGGCACAGGCTCAACAAAATAATACCCTATTTTTAATGCATGACCTTCCCCAGTCTAATATTGTTAATCCATCAATCCCAATTAATTGCAAGCTATACGTAGGTTTACCTGTTATTGGATCAACACATATTAATGCTTTTTCAACTGGATTTGCAGTTAATGAAGTATTTGAATCTCATTCCGGGGATTCTTTAAGGTTTGATCCCTCCAGATCGATCAATAAAATGAAGAAGCTGGAAATTATAGCTACAGAACTACACTTTTCTTTACTATCTGTTGGATACAAATACAAAAATAACTACTTCACCTTTACCATTAATGAAAAACTTAATTCACATCATGTATATTCAAAAAATGCCTTATTATTAGCATATAAAGGTAATCAACAATTCGAAGGTAAGTATAGCAAATTAGATGGCCTAAGAATTAACGCTACCCATTATCGAGAGTATGCCTTTGGTTGGGCTCGTGAAGTAAATTCAGATTTAAATATCGGTTTTAGAGTAAAATTACTATTTGGAAAAGGAAATATATTCACCAAACCAACAGATCTTAGACTATTTACGCATGCAAGCACCTTCGATTTATTACTTAATGGATCAGGCGATATGTATTCTTCTTTGCCTATTGATATAGAAACCAATAATAATGGAGAAATTACAAACATTGACCTGCAAGATAATATTGATTGGAAAGAATATGCACTGAACAACGAGAATAAAGGACTAGGATTTGATATTGGCTTTACGTATAATATGAATTACAGAACCACAATTTCCGGAAGCCTACTGGATATTGGATATATAAATTGGAAAACAAATCCTTATCACCTTCATAGTTCTGGCGTTTTGAATGTATCTGGATCGACCTATGCTAATGGCCTCAATTCATCAAGCGAATTTGCAGATACACTATCTGCAGTTTTTAATCCATCTATAGATCAATCAATATATTCCGCTCCACTTTCACCTGCATTATATCTAGGGATAAGTAGAGATGTAACCGACAATGCATATATTGGTGCGGTATTTCATGCAGAATTCTATAAAAACAGAATGCATCCATCATTAACTTTTTCTGGAAATACTGATTTTGGAAAGATATTATCAACAAGTATATCTTATACTATAGCAAACAGGGCATTCAATAATATTGGAGCGGGAATCGGTGCAAAATTAGGTATTATTCACCTTCATGCCATTAGCGATAATATACCTGCATTTTTCAATTTAACAGGTACAAGAAATATAAATCTCAGATTTGGCATAAGCATATTAACAGGCTGTAAAGAAAAGAATCGGAATAAAGCCATGCCTTGTGTTGGTGATCCATACAATGCAGTTCAACGAAAACATCGGAGGTAGAATAATTGCATCAAACCGACATAATCATAAAAACAAAAAAGGTTGGTAACAATTTTGTATCCAACCTTTGTTATTATATGATTTTATAAAAATCTATTTAGCTAATGCTTCAGCTCCTCCAACAATTTCAAGAATTTCGTTAGTAATTGCAGCTTGCCTTGCTTTATTATAGCTTAATTCTAATTCTTTTATCAAATCAGTAGCATTATCAGTCGCCTTATGCATAGAAGTCATTCTTGCCCCATGTTCCGAAGCAATAGACTCAAGAATAGCCTTGAAAAACAATGTTTTTAAACTCTGCGGAATTAAATCGTTAAGTATCTCCTGTTCATTTGGTTCATATAAATATGGAGATGAATAACTATTATCTAATTCTGGTAACTCTAATGGTAAAAATTGATTTACGCTTACATTTTGAACCGCAGCATTCACAAATTCATTGTATACCAAAATTACCTTATCATACTTATTTTTAAGAAAATCATTTATAATGGCAGTAGAAATAGAATCTATAGTATTAAAACTTATATTGCTATAGATATTGTTATGCTCAGAAATACAATCAATACCGGATGATTTTAATAACTTTTCGCCTTGTTTACCAATTGCCATTACATCAATAAAGCCATTTTTTAGATGAGAAGAATACTCATTACGAATTAAATTATTAACCGCTTTTACTATACTTGAATTGAATGCACCACATAAACCTCTATTGGATGTGATCATTACAACCAAAACTTGATCAGGTGCACGATTCTCTGCAAGCTTAAGCTCTATCTCAGAATCAATAGCACCAACAAGATCAATAATAATATCATTCAGCTTATCAGCATACGGTCTTAACTGCACAATATCATCCTGAGCCTTTTTCAGTTTAGCAGCAGATACCATTTTCATGGCACTTGTAACCTGTCGGGTTGTTTTAACCGAATCAATACGGGTTTTTATATCTTTTAAACTTGGCATTAATTTAGCTAATTATTATCATCATCAATACTATATCTGCGAGCTACATCAGATGCAACTTCTTTAAGTACTTTTGTTTCCGTATCTGAGATTTTACCTTTCCCAAGTTCAATAATGACATCTTTATGTTTAAGATCTAAGTCATTAATAAAACTTTGTTCAAATTCTCGAACCTTATCTACGGGTACATTAGCAAGTAAACCTTGCGTTCCACAATATATTAATGCCACCTGATGGGCAACATTAACAGGGGCGTATTGAGGCTGTTTTAGTAATTCAACATTTTTTCGTCCCTTATCCAAAACCGATTTTGTTGCCGGATCAAGGTCTGAACCAAATTTAGAAAATGCTTCTAATTCACGATATTGAGCCTGATCAAGTTTCAATGTACCAGAAACTTTCTTCATCGATTTAATTTGTGCATTACCTCCAACTCTAGAAACAGAAATACCAACATTAATGGCAGGACGAACACCTGCATTAAATAAATTACTTTCAAGAAAAATCTGACCATCTGTAATTGAAATTACATTAGTTGGTATATATGCTGAAACATCACCTGCCTGTGTTTCAATAATAGGTAATGCAGTCAATGAACCACCACCTTTAACTTTTCCTATGATTGAATCTGGCAAATCATTCATTTTAGATGCTATTTCATCAGAATCAATAATCTTTGCCGCTCGTTCTAGTAATCTGGAATGAAGATAAAAAACATCACCAGGATAAGCTTCTCTACCTGGTGGTCTTCTTAACAATAAAGAAACCTCTCGGTAAGAAACTGCTTGCTTTGACAAATCATCATATATTATTAATGCAGATCTTCCTGTATCTCTGAAAAACTCGCCAATAGCTGTACCTGTAAATGGAGCATAAAACTGCATGGCTGCAGGATCAGAGGCACTTGAAGCTACTACAGTTGTATACTTCATAGCTCCATGTTTCTCCAAGGTATTAACAATTTGAGCAACTGTAGAACCTTTCTGACCAATTGCTACATAAATACAATATACAGGATTTCCATTTTCAAAGTTATCCTTTTGATTAAGAATGGTATCAATGGCAATTGCAGTTTTACCGGTTTGTCTGTCACCAATAATTAATTCCCGCTGTCCCCGACCAATAGGAATCATCGAATCAATGGATTTTAAACCAGTTTGAAGAGGTTCTTGTACAGGTTGGCGAAAAATTACTCCAGGAGCTTTTCTTTCAAGTGGAAATTCATATAATTCACCCTCAATGCTACCTTTACCATCAATTGGATTCCCATTTGTATCGATAACTCTTCCTAACATACCTTCACCTACCTTGACAGAAGCAATACGTCCGGTTCTTTTAACAATATCCCCCTCTTTTATATTATGTGAAGCACCCATTAAAACAACTCCAACATTATCCTGCTCAAGGTTTAATACAACACCTTTACAAGATTCAAATTCAACTAATTCATTTGCCCTAACACTATTTAGACCGTGAACACGGGCAATTCCATCACCAACCTGAAGAACAATCCCTACTTCCTCAAGATCGGTATTAGATATAAATCCTTCAATTTGCTTTTTTATTAATTCCGAAACCTCGGCAGGTCTTATATTTTCCATTAGTACAATTTTAACCAGTGTAACTAACTTAATAGTTTATTTTTTAATTTTTTAAGCCTATTCAATATGCTTGCATCCATCATTTTACCATCAACCATCAAAACAAATCCACCAATTAGGTTGTCTCTAACGCGAACCGATAATTCTATTTCAGCATTTAATTCCTTATGTAATACATCTCGAATTTCTAATACATAATCTTCTGGCAGTTTGTAGGCAGTATAAAGAGTTACTGATTTTATTCCTCTTTCCTCTTTATAAAAATCAATAAAATTCCTTGAAACACTTGATAGCATTCCTTCTCGTCTATTATCCACTAAAATTCCAAAAAAATTCAGTGTAACTTCGTTAACATATTTATCAAAGATGGATTTGAACGTTTTCTTCTTTTGACCAGCGGTGAGAACAGGACTCTCAAGAAGCTTCATGAATTCAGAATCTTTCACACACTGTTCCTGGAGAATAAACATATCGTTGTACAATATGTCCATAATGTTTTTCTCTTTGCTCAATATAAACAAGGCCTTAGCATATCTTACGGATATTAAACTTTCATCCATCTTTTATAGTAATTAATTAAAATTTACTTTATCAAGATATCTTTCAATGATCTCTTTTTGTTTTTTATCTGATTTTAATTCAGATTCAAGAATAAGACCAGCTATTTCAATTGAGATTTCCGCAACCTGAACCTTTAATTCTTTAATTGCAGCTTTCTTTTCTGCACTAATTTGCTCGCGTGCTGAAACGATAATTTTATTGGCTTCATCCTGAGCCGCATCCTTAGCTTCACCAATAATTTTATTCTTTAAATCCCGTGCGTCCTTCATGATTTCATCCCGCTCATTTCTGGCTTGATCCATCATTTCATCACGCATCTTGGACATTGATTCAACTTCTGCTTTTGCTAATTCAGCTGCTTGTAAAGAACGTTCAATAGTTTCTTCTCTAACTTTTAAAGCATTTAGTATCGGTTTCCAAGCAAATTTTTTGAGGAAAAAAACTACAAATGTGAATGTTAAAGTTGTCCAAAAAACTAATCCCAGTTCTGGTGTCAATAAAAAATCCATCTTAAATTATTTTATTTCAATGAAATAATAGTTAAAAGATTATCCTTTTAACATAGCAATTACAATTGCAAATAAAGCTAGTCCCTCAATAAGAGCGGCTGCAATTAACATAGCAGTTTGTATTTTCGAGAGAATTTCAGGTTGGCGGGCCATGGCATCCATAGCACCTTTAGCCAAAATCCCGATTCCTAAACCGGCTCCTGTAACAATTATTCCTAAACCTACTGCAGTAAGAGAAATTGGTTCCATAATTAAATATTTTTAATGAATGTTATAAATTAATTTAATGTTCGTCGTCAACAACTGCCATACCTATAAATAAGGCAGATAATAAAGTAAAAATATACGCCTGTAATGCTCCAACAAATAGCTCCAGTAATGTCATAACAAATCCTAATATAATTGGAACAGGCGATATATAAACTGTTTTTAATATAAAAATAAGCGAAACAAGGCTTAACATTACAATATGACCTGCAGTTATGTTTGCTAACAAACGGATCATTAATGCAAATGGTTTTGTAAATAGACCAAAAAATTCAACAGGAATTAGTATAAATTTAACTAAAACTGGAACTCCGGGAGCTGTTAATGTATGTTTCCAATAACTCTTGGATCCATTTATATTTGTAATTATAAAAGTAATAATTGCCAAAACGAGGGTCACTGAAATATTACCGGTAAAATTGCTGCCTCCTGGAAAAAATGGAACTAACCCAATGATATTATTGATCCATATAAAGAAAAATAATGTTAAAAGATAAGGTACATATTTTCCTCCTTTTGATACCCCTATTTGTTCTAAAACAATATCATTTTTTACAAAGAGAATAATTGGTTCCAATAAGGACTGAATTCCCTTAGGACTAGAAGGATTACCTTTATATTTATTTGCAACTGATAAAAATATCCAGACCAATAAAGCTACTGAAAGCCACATGGACCATACATTTTTTGTTAAAGAAAAGTCCAGGGGGCGTGAGTTTAATATATGACCTTCATCATCATATTTTATTGTACCACTTGAATCTGTATTGTAGATTTTCCCATGACTAAGAATAAAATATTCACCATCACTTTCCGCAATATGAGATTCATGATCAAATCTGGAATACAGGAAAAAATGAAACTTGCCGTTGTTGATAAGAATAATTGGAAGAGGTATTTCTAACTCAAAATGATGTTCAGCCTCTCCCCATGAAATCACATGCCAAACATAAGAATCAGCAATATGATGCATAATTAGTTCTGTGGGATCAAACTCTTCCTCTTCATTACCTTCCTGTCTACTCTCAGAAGCAAATAATTGAGAAGTAATCACAAAACACAATAAAAGATATCCAAATAATTTTTTCATAAAAAGTAATAAAACGGATATAAGGTATACCTTATGAAATCATAAAAATTTAATAATCCTTATCACCGAATAGCAAAGATATAATAAATAGTTTCCCATAAAAAAAAGTGCAACTTGCTCCCGATTATTTCCTTTCATTACCACAAGGAAAATAAAAAGTATTACAGACACTAATTTAATTACAAAGGCACCAAATATAACTAAAACTCTATATTTTGAGAACAATCGATTTAAAAAACATGAAACTGACAATAAAGTTGCATATAAAACTATAATAAATACCAATAATTCAAATACATTAAACATCAAATGATTCTGTAATATTTTGCATATTGAGACGTTTAGTATTGAGACAATAAGGGTAAAAATAGTAAATACAAATACTTCCTTTGAAAAAGTACTTCTTAACATTCTCTATTGCTTTATATTACCGGGAACACTTTTAGTTTTGGCTTCTCCTCCCATCTCGCATTTACCGGTAAAAATTGCTCCTGGTTCAATAGTCAGTTTTGCAGTATGAATATCTCCAATAAGTTTTGAAGAAGATTTTAAAGATAGTAATTCACTAACCTTTATCTTCCCTTCAATTCCTCCGGATACTTCTGAATTAACACAAATCACTTCTCCTTTAACCTTCCCGTTTGGGCCAACAACAACCTTACCCTTCGAAAGAATATTCCCTTCAATTTCTCCATCGATCCTAAAATCACCGTTAGTTTCAATGTTACCAGAAATCTTTGTTCCAGATCCAATCATATTGGGTAACTTACTTTCTTGTTCGTATGCTTTAGCCATTTTCTTAAATATTTTATGAAGTGTTTAATTTTTCAAAGAAAATAAAAATAAATTAATCAAACCCAGTTTACGATCACATACTTTTTCAGAAGGAAACCTAAAACGCTTCTAATTTATTTATTTACAATAGGTTTAATTTTTTTAGGAACTGATAAATAAAATTTAGATTAAGATTCAAAAGTTAATAAAATAATGCTGTACTCAAGTCAAAAAGTCCTTAATTTTTTTCAACTGAATTTCTTTATTTACCTGTCGAAGATTTTTAGCTGTAGTGGTATAATAAACATGTTTTGAAATAAATTCATACTGTTTCCTGTTCCAATCTTTTTGTGATAGCTTACCATTAAAAGCACAAACTTCTTCCCACAGTTTTTCAGAAAGGGGAATAAAATCAGCTCTCCCCAAATAATCCAGATCAGCATCTTTAATAATTTTCTCCATTAATAATTTTGGCTGGGAATTCTTCTCTGTTACCATAATCAATTGATTAATGGCTTCAATTTCACTTTTAGTATAGCCATATTTTGGTAATATTTCTTTAGCAATTCTTACACTTTGAATTTCATGTTTAACAGAGCTGATCATATAGCCGGTATCATGTAATAAAGCAGCAGTTTTTACTAACAGTAATTCTTTACTATTTAAACCCTCTGCTCTTCCTAGAACTTCAACTTGCGTACAAACATCAATTGTATGTTTTATATTATGGTATTTAAAGCTTGTTGGCAACTCATTTTTTAATTGACTCAAAACTAGTTCTTCCAAATCATTGTACCTGATCCATTGTAGTTTAGTGAAAAAATGCTCATTAGGAATTTCTCCTTCATTATTAACCGATAATCCTGGCATTATACCCTTTACGAAGTACATATCAGTTTCTCCTTTATATTTGATAGGCATTTTGCCTCTGTATTCACATTCGAAAAAATCATTGATTAATTGAAAAGTGATTCCTGAAACATTTATTTTCCCTGCCACACCTGATGATTCCATTCTACTTGCAATATTGACAGTATCACCCCATATATCAAAAGATAATTTTTTACGCCCGATGACCCCTGATATAACAGGTCCAGTATGTATTCCAATCCGCAATTCCCAGAAATCATCTCCCCTTTTCTGATCCGTTTCATTTGAGGTTTTCATAAATCGTTGCATTTCTATTGCAGCCAATACAACTTCAATAGGATTTGTTGCATTCTTTTCAGGCAATCCACCTGCACACATATAGGCATCTCCAATAGTTTTTATTTTCTCAATTTTATATTTTTCTGCAACTTCATCAAAATGAATGAAAAACTTATCCAACTCATCAATTAGAGTTTCTGGATTCATATGTTCTACAATCTTTGTAAAACCCTGAATATCTGCAAAAAGAACTGTAGCCTTATCATATTTAACAGTTGCTTTATGTGCCAACTTTAAACTTTCAGTACTTTCCTTATCGTAAGTTTTTAAATATTTTTTTAGCAGAGGAGTAATTGTATCCTGAGGAGTCTCTTCTTTATGATTTTTTGCTCTTTTCAGCAGGTTAAATTTAAGCGTAAATATTCCAGTAACAATTACAATTATTAAAATAAGACTAGATAACAAATATCTACCGTAAATTGACTTAACCACAAAATAAACCGACTGTTCTTGATGTGTAGACTGTACAACAAAGGTATATTCACCAGGCGTCAAATCATGAAAATAAGCACTATTCCTTGTTGACCAATTATAATATTTATCTTTTTCTCCTTTTAAAAAATACCTGTACTTTCTATCCTCAATAGATAAATCTTCTGATGAAAAATCAATCTCAATAATATCATTAGTCCCGATTGAAATAAAAAGTGTATCAGTCAAAGGATTAAGATTTACAATTGTGTCACCAGAAACAATAACTTGTTTAATAATTCCACTACTATTTACACCCATTGCATTCTCAGCCTCTGGCATAGCTACAGCAGCCTGTATTACAACAACATACAACAACACAAGCAGTCCTTTTCTAGCCTTAAATACGAAATGAGTCACATTCACTTGTTTTGTTTTTAAGCTTTCATTATTGATTTAATTTCAAAAGTAGTATATTTATTTCGTAAAATGAACCCATGTCTTTTAATTAAATTTTATGGAGAAAACAGAAAGTACAATCCTGGTACCATACGACTTCACTGATATTGCAATGCATGCAGTTGAACATGCTTTGTCGTTAAGTAAAAATAATAGCCTAAGCATCTCACTTTTAAATATCGTTAAAAAAGAAGCTGAGATAGAAAGTATTACCTTAAGACTTTCAAGGGAAGCTGAGATAATAAGTGAAAAATTAGGAGTAAAGCCATTAACTTATGTTAGAGAAGGCAATATTTTTAAAACAATTAATCAGGTTGCTGAAGAATTAAACGCAACAATGGTTGTTATGGGAACCCATGGGATAAAAGGTTTGCAGAAACTAACTGGTAGCTGGGCTTTAAAGGTTATCGTTGGATCAAAAATACCTTACTTTGTTGTACAACAACCACCTAGTGATACAGATGAAAAAAAGATTGTATTCCCTGTTGATTTTAAAACTGAAAACAAAGAGAAACTAATATGGGCTGATTTTATTTCGAAATTCCTGAAAATTAAAATTTATCTTTTTAGTACTTCGTCAAAAGATGGAGTTGTTGAACCTCGAACCAAAGCAAATCTTGTTTTCTGTAAAAACTTTTTAACAGAGAAGGGAATTGATTATGAATTATCATTATCTGATGGTGGTGGATCATTTTCACAGGAAACATTGAACTTTGCCAACAATATAGATGCAGATGCGATAATAATAATGACAACAAGAGACATTGCTTTTCATGATTATGTTCTTGGTGCCAATGAACAACAGATAATAGCCAATAGTTCAAAAGTTCCGGTAATGGTTATTAATCCACGTACCGATTTAATGAAATATGGTTATGGTGGATTTGGCTGATTAAATCTTATTTTAAATGATATAAACAACGACAAATAGTCGTTGTTTTTTTTTAACAAAAAATACTTTTCTCAATTATACTTACGTTATACTAAATTAAAATATGGAATTAGTTTTTGCTACAAACAATCCTAACAAATTAACTGAAATACAAAAATTATTAAACAAATCTATAAGTCTGAAAAGCTTATCAGACATTAATTGTTCCGAAGAGATACCTGAAACAGGGTTAACTATAGAAGAAAATGCCAGACAAAAGTCAATGTATATCTTTGATAAATTTGGCATAGATTGTTTTTCAGATGATACTGGATTAGAAATTGATTGCTTAGATGGAGAACCTGGTGTATATAGCGCAAGATATGCGGGTGAGGCAAAAGATGCAGTGCAAAACATGCGGAAGGTGTTAACAGAAATGGAAGGAAACACAAACAGAAATGCTCAATTCAGAACGGTGATATCCTTAGTGATTTCAAATAAGGAATATCAATTTGAGGGTATAGTTAAAGGCAAAATTGAAAATAGAGCCAGAGGTAAAGAGGGATTTGGTTACGATCCGATATTTACACCAGATGGTTATAAGCAAACATTTGCTGAAATGGACATTTCATTAAAAAATAAAATCAGTCATAGAGCGTTAGCAGTATCCAAATTGATAGAATTTTTAAATAAAGGAGATTATTAATACACTTCATTTTTTAAATATCTTTACCAACAATTTTGTACAGATAACTTTGAAAGAACTACAAAAGGAATTTAAATTTACTATAATGAAAAAACTTTTTGCCTTATCAATAATATATACAATTGGAATTCAGATTATTGCACAAAATATGCCAATTGGACAATGGCAAGATTATCTCTGTTTTTCCAATGTTCACAGTATTGAAAAAGTTAATAATATAATATATGCCGCTTCTGATGTTGGTATATTCACATATGATACTGAAGAGCATATCATTCAAAAGTTAACAAAATTAAATAAACTATCTGATATACATATTTCAGCCATTGCTGCTATACCTAATACAAATAAACTTTTTATCGGATACTCAGATGGTAACATTGATATACTGCAAGGAAGAAATATAGAAAATATTCCCGATTTAAAAATAAAACAAATCAATAATTCTAAAAAGATAAATCATATAGATTTTATTAATAACAAAGCATACTGTTCCACAGATTTTGGTGTATTAGTAGTAGATTACAATAAATTAGAAATTTCTGATTTCTTTTACATAGGGGAAGATGCCAGTAATGTTATTTCTTACCAGATTTCTCATACTGGAGATTCAATATTTGTTGCAACCGAAAGTGGACTAAGAGGAGCTCCTATCAGCAGTAACCAACTACCATTTTTTGAAACCTGGAAGTATATTTCTCCAGATCAGGACGCATACACAGGAGTAATTGCAATCGAAAATCAAATCATATCGGCCAAAATTGTTAATAATTCAAGTGAATTATATGAATACAAAAGTGGAAAGTGGACTAAAATTCGAACTTCAAACAAAATAAGAAAATTACAAGCCTTCAGTAATAAGTATGCAATAATTACATCAAATGCTATTAATATTTACAATGATGAGCATCTGAATATTGAACAATTCAAAAATTATTTAATCAACGAAAATATTAAAACTCCCTCATTCTCTTCACTGATCATTGAAAATGATGATATTAAGTACTTTGGAGATCAGAAATATGGATTAATAAACAAAGTCAATGATGAAGATTCTCAAATTATTCCGGATGGCCCCTATTCAAACAAATGTTTTAAATTAGTGTCGACATCCAATAGTTTATGGTCCGCAGCTGGTGATAATAACCATTTAAAAACGATTCCTGCTGAATTATCTATATTAAAAAATAACAGTTGGAGACACTACACTAAAGAAAACGAACCCAAGTTTGATAAAATATACAATATCCATGACATTGCTATTGATCCTCGTAACAATGAGCATGGATATTTAGCAAGTATCAGGAACGGTGTATTAGAATTAAATGATGGAGAAATTACATATCACTATGACAATTCTAATAGTGGATTACAAAAGGTGGCAGGATGGATTGAATTAATAGGTGGAATAACAATTGATAAAAACGGCAACCTTTTTGTAAATAATCAAGAAGTTCCTTTCCCAATAGTTGTAAAACCAGATTTAATAACTGACTCCATAAAAGGATGGGTTCAATACGATTATATGCCTTACGAAAACCCGGATAATCAAGCCTGGTTAAGACAAATGATATATACTTCATGGGGACATATTTGGGCGATCTCATATTTTGACCCTCAAGGCATATTTATATTTAATCCCAATGGTACGATTGATACTGATGAAGATGATGAATATAGGTCGCCTAAATCAGATATTAGTGATTCCAGGCATTCGCAAATTAAATTATGGGATGAAAAAGGGGTTGAAATAAATTTGAATCCTCAATGTATTGTTGAGGATTCAAATCGATATATTTGGATTGGTACCAATAAGGGGCTTGTTGTATATTATCGTCCACAAAATGTATTTAATGAAAGTAAACCTGTTGCAACCAGAGTATTGGTATCTCGAAATGATGGAAGCGGATTAGCAGACTACTTGCTTGAAAACGAATCAATTACTTGTATCGCAGTAGATGGAGCAAATAGAAAATGGATAGGGACGGAATTAAGTGGAGTTTATTTGGTATCCGAAGATGGATCAAATACTCTTCATAGCTTTAATACTTCTAATAGTCCACTCATATCAAACAAAATTAATACCATTACAATTAATCCAGAATCCGGTGAAGTATATTTTGGAACTGATTTAGGAATTGTATCCTATCAAGGCACAGCCATTGAAGGTAAAACTAACTATTCAAGTGTATTTGCATTTCCTAACCCTGTTCCTCCAAATTATGAGGGCGTAATAACGATTAGAGGACTAATTGAAAATTCTGCCGTGAAGATTACCGATATAAGTGGAAAGATCGTATATGAAGCAGTTTCTACAGGCGGACAAATAGTTTGGAATAGTAAGAACGTATTTAACGAGAAAGTTAGCAGTGGAATTTACTTAGTATTTGCAACAAATGAAGATGGATCACAATCAATGGTCACAAAAATCATGATTGTTCGATGAATTTAGGATTAAATTATTCATTTTTACATTAATAATATGCAATTATTTTTGCAACAAATTAAACTTGGTAGTTAAAGCTTTAATAAATCAAACTTTATTGATATTAAAATTTTAGCAATCAGGCTTTAAAGATGTAACGTACCTAAGAGTTATTCTATCAAAGCTTCATTATTACTATGCGAAAAAATATATTAACAATATCAATATGCGGTGTTTTAGTTGCATTATCAATATTTTCCTATTTTTATTTATACAACTTCAAAGATTATAAAGATAATTATACAATCAAGGCAATTCCCACGGATGCGTCAATAATACTTCAAATAGATAATCCAGCTGAATTATCAAAGACAATAATAAATAAAATAAACTACAGTGAGGATTTAAAAGAATTTAACTGGTATTCCCGGTTCTATCATTCCATTTGTGAAATTGATAGTAGTAAAACATTTTCTTTAAATGAAATTTCAAAATTTAAATATAGACAATTAACAATTTCACTTCATAAAGAAGGTAAAGAGAATGTAGTGTCGCTTTTTTTATTAAAACTTAAAAATAAAGCTGAACAAAATAGTATTGAAAACTTTTTGACTCAAGATTCAAATCCAATTGGAAAAATATCTAAAAGAAAGTACAATTCTAATACCATATATACCCTAATTGATAACACTAATAAAAATGAATACTATCTGGCCATCTATAATGGAATTATAATAATTAGTAAATCATCAATTCTTGTTGAAAATTCACTTCGCCAATTAGAAACAGAATATTCTATTTTAAAGAATACAACCTTTAATAAACTATATAAAACAGCAGGGAATAATAGTGACATTAACGTATTTGTAAATTTTAAAAACCTTCCGGAAGTAATTAAGCCTTTGTTCATCAATAATTTCAAAGAAAAATTATCTGTATTAAGTAAATTTGGCGAGTGGGGAGAGTTTGATATAAACTTGAATAGTAATGTTATTAATATTAACGGCTTTATTCATCCCTCTAAAGAAAATAATGATTATAATCTATTATTTGATGGTTTAGATGCCACATCAACAAAAATTGCTAAGGTTATTCCAGATAATTCTAACTTGTTTATCTCCTATAATTTTGAAGATGAAGAGGATTTAAAACAAAATTTCACCAAGTTCCTAAATAAAACAAATACATACGATAAGTATTTGTCTCAATACTCAAAGACATATCATAACATACCCTTAAACGAAAGTGAAAATATTATATTTGATTTGTTAGATGATGAATTTGCGCTTGTATTTAATCCATCAAATCCCAATGACATTAAAGATGGCAAATATTTAATCCTAAAAACAAACAGTAAATCCAAAACACTAAAATCATTAGCAAGATTTAATAACAATGTTGAATTTGAACCCATTTACAACTATAAGCTTGATAATAAGACTAATTTTCCCATTTATAATGGACATTCATTAAAAATGTTTGAATATGTATTTTATAACTTTTTTTCAATATCACCAACAAAATACTTTACATTTTACGATAACTATTTAATATTCTCAAATTCTGTTAGTTCTTTGAAATCATTTATTTATGCAAATGTTTTAAAGAAGACTATTTACAACAATAAATACTATCAGCGATTCTCAGAAAATTTTTCTTATAAAGAAAACGTGTTTGTTTTTTGTGATTTCTCCAAATTCCAGAATATTTTACCTGGAGTAAGTAATTTCAATCTGTTTAATCCAAGCAAAGAACAAAAACAAAACCTTTCAAAGTTTTATGGTGTTGGCTTTCAATGTTCAAAAGCAAACGATCTAATGTATATCAACACTAGTATCCAATATTTACCTGTCAGGGAAAAAGAACCTCAAACAGTTTGGCAAAGCAGATTAGATAGTACTATTATATCTAAACCTTCATTGGTTGAAAATCACTACACAAAAGAAAAGGAAATAATAGTTCAGGATAAATCAAATATTATATATTTAATTGCCAATAATGGAAAGGTTTTATGGGAAAAAAAACTTGACTCTCCTATTTTAAGTGAAATTTTCCAAATAGACTATTATCGAAATAACAAACTACAATACCTTTTTAATACTAAGAATAAGATATTTTTAATAGATAGAAACGGAAACACTGTAGATAATTATCCAATTAACCTAGCCAACGAAGCTACTAACGGCATTGCTCTATTTGATTATGATAACAACCGGAACTATCGAATATTTGTTGCTTGCAATAATCAACAGACTTACGCATTTGATAAATCCGGGAAAATAATAACTGGTTGGAAATTTAATAAAACAGAAGGAACAGTTTCAAAACCTATCCAACATTTCAGGATTGCAAATAAAGACTACATTGTTTTATCGGATAACAAGCGTAACTATATTTTAAATCGCAAGGGTAAAAATCGCATCAACATTAAAGGTGATTTTATAAGTAATCCAAATAGTATATTTTATTCTCAAGTAACTGACCATCCTTTCATAGTAAATACTGATTTGAAGGGAAATATAATTGAAATTAACCTGAATAATGGTAAGACAACCAAATTACTTAAAAATGATATAGGGGACCATTATTTTACAGTCAGTAATATAACTCAGAATAAAAACGACGAATATATCATCCTTACAAAGGATAATTTGACCTTATACAGTAATAGCGGCAAAAAGATTTTTAAAACCGGTTTTTCAGGAGAAATTGTTCCTGCGGCAGATCTATATCAATTTACAAGTAGCAACAAAAAAATTGGTATTTTTGATTCTTTGAACAACAAGATTTATCTTATAAATAATGATGGTAGCCTTTATAAAAACTTCCCGCTAAAAGGTAAATCACGATTTAGCATAGGATTTTTAAGTTCAACTAGTAATCATTTCAATTTAATTGTTGGTGGTGATAATAATTACTTATACAATTATAGTATTGAGTAAATTCATAGATGAAGTAATTTTATTATTCAAAAAAGGATGTACTATATAAATTGAAATAAAACGATTATGAGCATTATTAAATTTGGAGTATTAGGTGTTTCAAATCATCTGTTAAAACGAATTATTATCCCCTTAAAGAGTACAAAAAATTGTACTATTCATGGTATTGCATCAAGAGATTCTGAGAAAGGAGAAAAATTTGCCAAAGATTTTGGCATAGAAAAATATTATAAATGCTATGAGGATCTTATTAATGATCCTGACATTGATGCAGTTTACATTCCCCTTCCAAATCATTTACATTCCCAATGGATTGTAAAAGCGGCAAATTCAGGCAAAAATATTTTGTGCGAAAAACCTATTGCTTTAACAGCTTCAGAAGCTCAAATGTGCTTTAAACAAGCAAATGAGAAGAATGTATTACTAATGGAGGCATTCATGTATCAATTTCACCCTCAATGGTTGCATGTTAAAAACATTATAAAAACAAATCAGATTGGTAAAATACAACATATTAATACCTCCTTTTCTTATAATAATCCAGATCCGGATAACATTAGAAATATAAAAGAATTTGGAGGTGGTGCTTTAATGGATATTGGTTGTTATGCGATTTCCGTACCTAGATTCTTGTTGGAAAAAGAACCAGTAAAAGTGGTTTCATTATTCAGACAGCATAAAACATTTAAAACTGATGTATTAACATCTGCCATTTTAGATTTTGAAGATGCAATAGTAAATTTTACTGTTTCTACTTTGAGTGAGGCTAATCAATGCGTAGAAATTCATGGAACAGCAGGCGTCATTAAAGTGCAAATACCATTTAATACATATGTAGATACAAAATCAAAAATTACCATTTCAACACCTCAAGGAACCAGAGATATTGTGTTTGATGTTTGTGATCAATACGGTTTGATGTTTGATTTCTTTTCTGAGGCGATAATTCATAAAAGAAAATCTCCTATTTCTGAAGATCAATCCATTGGTAATATGAGAGCTATTGATGCCATATTTAAATCTGCTAAATCAAAACAATGGGAGATCGTTTAAAACAAAAAAGCGTTGCTTTTTCGGGCAACGCTCTTGTTTTATATCTGATTACAGATTAAAAATTCATTTCTCCGGCAGAATATTGTTTAACTAAAGACATTACTGATTTAGCACAACCTTCTGCACCTCCTTTAAATGAAAAAACTAAACTATAGACTTTTGTTTTTCTACAAACATATTCAATAGCATCATACATTTTCCCATTTGCAAAATTTGAATGAAGAAGCTTATCTCCATCATATAATTGCATAATAACCTTTTCAGGATTACCTACCCCATTTACGGTATTAAATTTATAATGGCTCCTACTATTCAATATAACGCTAAACTTCACATAACCAGTTTTAACATCTTTTTTGTCCTGCATTAAGTTAATGGTAAAATCCTTGATATACTGCGTATCACCCATTTCTTTGAGTGCTGTTTTCAGTAAATCTTCTCCACATTGTGCAGAACCTGAAATGGAAAATATAGAAATAAGTAATATGGATAAAATAAATACCTTTTTCATTTGTTTAAATTTTAATGCTTAAATTCAAATGGACTTATCTCAATAATAATACCATTATTGAATTGGTACAACTCCATTATTTAAAATTTGATAATTACAGGAAGTTTACTCTCAGTTCATCCACCTTAACCAAACTCCTGTTAATAATGATATTATTTGCCAGCAAAGATAATTTATAAATTTAAATTGCCTACAACACAATATAATCTCTTAAATTGGAAATTTCCTTTATAATTAAATCAATTTGTTCCTGAGTAATTTCAACATGACTAATTTCATCCTGAACAATTATTAAAGTACCATTTCTTTCAATACTCTTTGGTTCACCGACTTCTGTTGTAATTTTTACTCCTGAATAAGCTTGCTTAATTTGTTCCATTCTGGTAACCATTTCAGCAAAGTTAGGATCGCTACTAAAGTTATTCAAAACAATAAGTAAAATATCAATGATATCTTTTTGCTCACCAATACGATTAATCAACTCCTGATTTTTTGTTTCTTTAATCACATTTCCTGCAATATATAATCCTTCAATCCATGCTCCTGTAACAATTAAAGTACTAACGTTGCTTCTATTTTGTTCTCTTAAGTATGAATCCATTTTATTAAAACTGTTAACAGAAATCTCCATTAACGAGTCCAAATTATTACTATTGGTGGCTAATTGCTTAAGGGAATTGAAATCAAAAAACTGCCCTACTTTAATACCTTCGGAGAGTTCCTTAATAGATAATAAATAAGAAATAACAATAGTATTTTTATCAAAGGTATTTATGTATCCTAAATCGGCACTAAACACACCTAAATTTAAAGCTCTTTTAAAGCTTGTATTATAATCTTGAATACGTTCAGGCTTATTCAGGATTTTCTGAGAAAAATCTACTCCAGACTTTTTAATTAATGCAGCCATTTCAACCGGTGAGGATATATTTTGAATTACATCACCAATAATTTCTTCTGAAAGTTGTAATGGAGCATCCTGATTTAATGCAGAATCTGAAATAGAGAAATCATCTGCACCTGCACTGCTTCCCTTTCCGGAATTTCCAGTACATGCAGAGAAAAGTAAAATCTCACATAATATAGCCGTTGTGTACAATAATTTCTTTAACATGATAGGTCTTTTTAATATTCAAAACAATTAAGTTATACTCCAAACCTCTAAAAAGGTTACTTTTTAAGATATTTTAATTCTCCAATGAAAATAAAGGATTTGCGTAATAAATCAAAATACAAAATGATATAAAGAACTATAGTAAATAACCATACCATTGCAATATTAAACCATATCGTTTCGTAGTAATGACCCATGAAATACTTTTTAGGCGCAAAAAAATGAGTTCTAAAAGAAAAAACACCTTCTGATTCTGGTAACTGATATATTGGATCAACATTTTGGATCAGTCTATCTCCATCTCGAAGGATTTTATTTTTTTCAAAAACTTTTCTTACAATATCTGCAATGCTTTCATTTAAGTATATGTCTTTTATGGCATTATATTTCTCTTTACCATATTTTCTCATGGCCAGATTAATCATTTTCTCCTTTTTTGTACTAGCCGCAAAAAAACGATCTGAATAATAATTTTTTAATGCTTCTAAATGAATAGCTAAAGCTGATTTTATATCATTATTAAAATGATCTTCTGAAAGTTGATCAACCTTTACAAATTGAATATCATTAATTCTGCGGTTTTCATTTTCAATTTCATTTTTCAACAATTTTAGATTTGAGATAAAATCTTCTCTCTCTTCTTCTGGTTTGCCATTGGTTAGGTAATTCTCACATTCATCTAAAATATCTTCAAGCTCTTGTATATAATACACCACCTTAAAATCGGTAGTACTTTCTTCTTGTTCTACATCAAAAAATAATTGTTGAAACTTATTATTTTTGTACTGATCTACCATTAATCCTTCATAAATCCATCTTGAGGGCATAAACTCTGCTATTAAAGGTACTTTATCGGCACTTGAGATGTCTCTATTTAATTTATCGAAAGTAAACATTGCACCTCCCAAAACCATCTGAGGAATCATTACCAGAGGAATTAAAATATAAATGGTAACAATAGAATTAAAGGAAGCTGATAATATTAATCCAAGAATATTGGCAAAAGCAGAAACAGAAAACAAAGCCAACCAAAACTCAAAATACATTTCCTTTATACCCAGAACAGTATTTGCGACTCCCACAAACAAACCCATTTGAATTGCAGAAATAGTAAAAAGAATCAACACCTTTGAAACTAAATAACTAGATCTGGAAAGATTCAAAAATGCTTCCCTTTTAAGTATTTTAGCATCTTTAAATATTTCTTCTGCACTTACAATTAATCCAAAAAACAAAGCAACAACAATACCCATAAAAATATATGGCGGGATATTTTCGTTATCGCGAAAAATGTAAATATTTGAATCCGGGTCTACTATATATCTGATTAAAAAGGCCAATATAAACCCTAATATGGGTGCTTCTAGAATATTAAGAAGTATATATTGCTTATTCGATATCTTTGAAAAGAAATCCCTAAGCGTATATATATTAAATTGTTTTAACCACGAAGGTATATTTAAAGAACGAGGAGGCGAAGATTCCACATCTTTTACCTTTGGAATTTTAATATTTTTCAGATAATGTTCATTCCATTCAGGAGGACTGGTTTTTCTTTTATTTGTGTAGTTTCCGTATTCATCTATTACATTAGCATCAATGATATTAAATACCATTTCAGGATTTAAATTACCACATTGGGGACATTCACCTTGTTCACTATTGATCTGAGCATCTAATCTTTTAAAATAGATTAGAGATTCACTAGGATTACCATAATATACTGGGTATCCTCCAGTATCAAGGATAAACATCTTATCAAACATTTTATAAATGTCTGAAGAGGGTTGATGAATAACAACGAAAATCAATTTCCCTTTTAGAGTTAATTCCCTTAAAAGGTTCATTACATTTTCTGAATCCCTGGAGGATAATCCTGATGTAGGTTCATCAACAAATAAAATGGAGGGTTCTCGTATTAATTCCAACGCAATATTTAACCTTTTACGTTGGCCTCCACTAATCATTTTATTCAATGGTGATCCAACCTTTAAATCTTTACGCGCATATAAACCTAGATGTTGCAAAGTATCATTAACCATTTGAATAAGCTCTTCTTCAGCTTTATCCTTAAAACATAACTTTGCATTATAATATAAGTTCTCAAAAACAGTAAGTTCTTCGATTAAAAGATCATCTTGAGGAATCAGTCCAATAACGCCTTCAATTTTTTCCCTTTCTTTGTGCAGGTTTATACCATTTATTCTAACCTCACCAGAACTAGGGCTTTCAATTCCTGATAAAACATTTAGCAGAGTTGTTTTTCCAGCACCACTCGCACCCATTATACCAATTAATCTACCATGTTCTTCTGCCAGATTAACATCTCTTAAACCAATTCCTCCATTTTTAAATTGAAAACCCAAATTTTCAACTATATAAGAGATTTTAGGTGTTGATGCGTCAGTCATAAAATGCCCAACTACATCAGTATAATAAATAGGTGCTCTTGCAGGTAACTTTAAAAAACTTCCTTTGGGGAAGAGATAAATACGTCTTTGGCTTAATAATAAACCATTTAAAAATATTTCCTGAGTACCGGTATATCTTAGAAAATATAAATCTGCACTTTTCACCCTTAATATTAGAATGCTTCCATCTAATTTTTTAGCCTGAATGTGCTCTCTATATTCTCCTTGTTTGTCATTTGCAGTAATGGCTAATAAATTCTCGAAGTCGAGATTTTTGAGATCTTCATTAATAACAAACGCCTCTATATTTTTCTTTTCAATCTCAGAGAATCTGAAAACATCGGCAGCAGTATTGATAATAGCCATACGTTGATCAGTAAATTTACGATCAGCATTTACTAATTCGTACATACGCACTAATACAACAACCTTTTGCTCTTTATTAAGCTGCTTGTTTATTTTTTTGCAGATTCCAATTATCCGAACAGAATCTTTCATTGAGGTAAGTTGAACCTTACCATCGTTATTTGAATTACTGCTTTTTTTATTTTTTGAGTGTTTCTGAAATAGCGTGAAATATTCATCTACAGCTTCTGCTGTGAGTTGCTGCTTCAAAAAGTTTTTAACAAATTCTATTTCACTTTCCTGTACTCCATCATCCTGTTTGGCTATTAATCCAAACAGTTGCATAAGGGCTTTTAGTATTTCTTCACTCATAAATTAAAGTTTGCAACAAGTAATCTTGTATTAATCAGTGTAAGCTTCGTATTCAAATGGTATTTCAACTATATCTGCATACTCTTCACCAGCTTCAAGCATATCTTCCTCTTCTTCGTGATAATGCCATCTGATTTTAACATCATTACCATTTTCAACTATTTCTTCGAACTTTAGTAAAATATCCAGTATTATTTTTGAAGATGCAGTATTAAAGTACTCTAGCTTAAAATTAAATTCAGTATTCTCATTAGGACTTTCGGAGTATCCATCTATCCATTTCATAATAGGCTCATAAAACATATTTACGTCCTCTGGTAATGAACGTCCAGAAATTTCAAATTTCCCGCTGTCCTTATCTAAAATTACATTAGGAGTATCATCTGTTCCTTGAATATTGATAACTTCCATGGTTTTGATATTTTATATTAGTTTTTTAATTATTTCGTTTAATTGTAGATGTAAGAATAAAAAATGATACTTCCTCATTTAATTCTTTAAACTGGTATGTTAGTACACTTCCTGTTTTCTTTGCAATGTCAATTAAACCAAGACCTGCACCTCCTTTATCGGAAATTTTACCTTCACGCATTTGGGTTTTAAATAACTTTGAAAGCCCCTCCTTATCAAGAGAATTGACCTGCTCCAGGTTTTCTCTTAAACCAGGTACTTTTTCATTTCTAATTACATTACCTGTAATAATTTTATAGCTATCTTCACCTTTACTAACCATTACAATTCCCCTGCGTTCATTTTCATCATCTTCAGATAATGAATCGGCATGTTTACTAATATTTTGTAAACATTCAACCATTACGTTAAATACTTTTCGCTGAACAGCATTTGACTCTTCACTTTTTGCCAGACTTTTTTCTGTTAATGAAGTAAAAGTTTTTGTAATCTCCTGAGTTACTTCTCCTTCATAAACAAGACTGATTTCATTCGTTTTCATAGTCCGGTACAGCTGGTAAGCAAAATCCAGAAAACTATGATTATCTTGAGCATTTCCCATTACTAATAATATTTAGTTCGTATACGTTACAATTCAATTCCAATAAGTAAAACATCATCAACTTGTTTCTCATCACCCATCCATTCATAAAAATCAGATGAAAAATGTCGAGAAAAATGAGCCATTGTCAGATCTTCTTTTTCAGTTAGCGCTTCCCTAATTCGTTTAGATTGATACTTTTTTCTTTTTTCTCCACCTAACTGATCAGGTAAACCATCAGAAAAAATAAAAATCTTATCCCCATCCTGATATTGGATTTCATGATTTTCAAAATCCTTTTCACGTTTTTTTAATAAAGGTTTTCCTCCAATCCCCTTACGTGTTCCTTTATATTCTATCAATTCTCCTTTTCTCAGCAAATATAATGGATTATGAGCCCCGGCAAATTGAATAACTTTATTTTTTTTGTCTATTTTACATAAAGCCAAATCCATCCCGTCGCGACCATTATTACCTTCTTCATTTTGCTTTAATGTAGTTCGAACACCTTGATGTAAATGTTCTAATATATGGGCAGCATTAAATCCATCATCAATATTAACTATATTATTGAGTAAGAAATACCCTATAAAAGATAATAATGCACCAGGTACACCATGACCAGTACAGTCTACGGCTGCAACATAAAAAGTTTCATCTTTTTTGACGAACCATGGAAAATCACCACTAACAACATCTTTGGGACGATAAAAGATAAAAGATCTTGGAAAATGCCGTTGTATAAAATTGGTATCTGGCAATATCGAAGTTTGAATTCTTTGTGCATAATTGATACTATCAGATATTTTTTTATTTTTTTCTTTGATCTCTTGTTCAATCTTTTTAACCTCTGTAATATTATGAGCCACAAAAAGAACTGACTCCAATATTTTATCAGAATTCAATTCAGGAATAGCTTTTATTTCCATTATCTGGTTACCATACTGAGAAATAACTTCTATTTCTTCATTTATTTGTTCATGTACCTTTTTAACTTTTACCAGAACATGATTAACAAAATCAATAAATCTTTCATCAATCTGAAGTTCATTAACTCTTTTCTTTGTTATTTCTCCTATAGGAATACCTGTAAAATTACTAACTGCAGGATTTGCATATACTAACTTACCAGAAGTGTTGATACGCATAATCATATCCGGAGAATTTTCGGAAAGTGATTGCATCCGACTTTTCATCCGTTCTTCTTTCTCTGCTCTAATTCTTTCGGTAATATCCTGAGTATTAAAGATTATTCCTTTAATAGCTTGATCATGAAGTAAATTTTTTCCTTTAGTTTCAAGAAACAATTTTTCCCCACTCTTTTTTAAGTATGAATATTGTGCAACACTCTCTCCTCCAGGCGTTTGTTTTAAATATGTAAATAAATTATTAATGGTTCTATAGCCTCTAGGTGTTAACATATCGGGGTCCATTCCGGAAACTTTATCAGAATCATTATACCCTAATATTCTTTTCACTGAAGGACTTTCGAATAATAATCTTTGGTTTTCATCATAAATTGAAATAAATTCAGAGGCATTTGTTAGTAAGGCCACTAACCTCTTTCTTCCATTTTCAACCTCTTGAATTTTCGTTTCCAGTAGTTCATTTGATTTTTCCAAATCCTCCTGGGCAATCATCATTTCCTGGGCACTTTCCTTTAATTTTTCTTCATTATGCCTAAGAGTAACAGTCATTTCCTGAGACTCTTTTAATAGATACTCCGTTTTAGCATTTATTTTTTGAGCATAAATGGTTCGCCCAATCATACTACTCAATTCCTCTGCAAAATTTAATTTATAAGTTGGAAAATGATCATTTAAAAATCCAAGTTCTATTATTCCTTGCAATTCCTCCTCTTGCAATAAAGGCAATATGACAAGACTTCTTGGTTTTTGATCGCCTAATATTCCAGAGGTAATTGTAAAATAATCGTCAGGAATTTCAGTTCTGTATATCATTTGCTTTTCGAATGCAACCTGACCGACTAATCCTTTCCCAATATGATATTCTTGTTTTACAAACCTTTGTTTATTAAAAGCATAGGTTGCCCGACTAACTAATTTATCTCCCTCTAATATATAAAATGCCCCCTGCGCACCGCCGCTATAGGTAATGATACCTTTAAGAAGTTCAATGGATAGTTCATCAATAGATCTGTATGTTCGCAAAATATCATTGATGAGTTCTTTTCCTTTTGTAATCCATCTTAACTCTTCCTCTTTCTGATTGGTTTCAAGCAGATCTTTAGCAAGACTAACTAGAGTTTCAGAATTATCACTTTTATAATTTAAAATGGAATTGAAGTCACCTTTACGTATTAAGTTCGCAATTTGAATGTTAGAATTTAATCCTTCTTTTAAACGAGTTATTTCCTTTTTATATTTTTTCTTTGTCTCACGATCATAATTAATTAAAACAACAAAAGTAACAGGAATTAAAGCTATGATTGCATCAATAAACCAAGTTAACCATGAAGTATGAATACTAAGAATTGAATCTATTGTAAACAGATAACCAGTAAAATTTATAAATCCTGCCCATACCAATAACAAAACTAGTATAACACTAATAATAATAAAAAAGCGATCTCGTTCCTGAAGGATAGAGAAATCCATATATTTTTTAATGTTCTTAATCATTCTTTTCATCAACATGTTAACACATTATGAGATAAGTACATTTGCAATTTTATCATTGATTATTTGCCAATGCTTTTCAATATTAATGATTTTAAATGTAGCTAATTCAATTAAACCAATAACGGTTTCATTTTTTGTAATTGGTAATAAATACAAATGCTTAGGCTTTGAAGAACCCAAACAAGACTCAATATTAAAATAGTTCTCATCAATATCCTGGATTATGATTGGTTTTCTATCAGAAATTGATTGTCCATGTAATCCATCAGTTACTTCAACATCTGTCGGTTTTTCTTCATCCAGAATTCCATAGACACCTTTTACGCTCAATTTTCCAGAATGTTCTGACAATAAATAACATATTCCTATTCCAATTTCATAATATTTAGAAAATTGAATTAACAACTGATTTGCCAACTCATCCTTATGCTGTATATTATTAATACTATCATTGATTTTATCTCCAATTAATTCAACTTCATTAGCTAAGATAAGTCGTTCTGATTGCTCCTTTGTTAATTGCTCAATCGTATTATTTAATTGATTTATCTTTTCTTCATAACTACTATTTATCTTCTCTTTTTCTCTATTAAATTGAATTTTCTCAATTGTTCTGACCCTAATAAGTTTATCTCCAAAATATATAATACCTAAGAAAAGTATGAACGACAAAATTTCAAAAATAAAATATTTATCCTCAAATAAATACTTAATCAAGGCCATCGTAAACGTAAGACTTGCTAATATATATAATCGAAATAATTCTTTTTTATTCATTAACATCTCTTTAAAGATTATTCAAAAAATCAATAATTGCATCTGGCGATAATACTTCATCTGGATTAAATAATTGAAGAGCTGATTTTGGCATTGTATCTACATCACAAGTATTCGGATCCTGCACTATTGTATATCCTCTTTTATGAAATACTTCCTTCATTCCCAAAGCACCATCTTTATTAGCTCCTGTTAATAAAATTCCTATCATTTTCTCACGAAATGAAGTTGCCGATGATATAAAAGTATAATCAATCGATGGTCTGCTATGATTTAACACATCCTCACCCGTCAATGAAATGGTTGAATCAAACTCAACAAACATATGATAATTTGAAGGTGCCAAATAAACATTTCCACCTTTGAGACTATCTTTATCGTAAGGCTCTATTACCGGAAGTTTTGATTTAATTTTAAGCCCTTCTAATAATCCTGTACGGATATGCTTTAAACGATGTAAACATACCACAATTGGATATTCAAAATCAGGTTTTATATTGGCCAAAATTTTTGATACAACTGAAAAACTACCTGCAGAACCACCAATTACTACTGCTTTATAATATGACGCTCTTTTATTATTCATTTATTGTTTAATCAAGCTTTATAGATTTGTTCATTAGAGTCAACTTCATCAAATAAATCTCTATTAGATTGGCTGATTTTCTCTTTAATCCCCAAAGCTAAAAACCCGCCTTTTTCTATATATTTCACTAGTTCCTCTTCAGCTGATTGTTGTAATTTTAAATTAAAGTAAATCATTCTATTTCGATATAAACAAAAAGATATATTTTCTGTCGGACCGTTTACAAAGAAATTACCATTTATGTATTCAATATTCTTAAGTAATTCTTCTTTTATATAAATAAATTTATTATCATATGTAAAGTAATCTTCAAATTGACTATCTAGTTCTAATCTTTTAAAATTCTGCATGGAAATTTCTATACTTTTGCCATTAATAGAACCTTTCTTCAGTTCTAATGACCTTAATGAACAATCCACGTTGCAATAAATCTTTACTTGATCGATTAGCCTATCCTGCTCCAATATAACTAATAATGAAAAAAGTTCTTCATTTGAAACCAAATCAGGCATCCAAATATTAAATGGCTTTTCTCCAAATTGAGGTAAAATTTTATTCTTAAGGGTTCTCCAGAATGATGGATCCCTAAACATTTCAGTATCAGGAACAGAAAAAGCATAGCTAAATTCATCAATTAATTTACCTTTCTTAATATCTTCTTTAAATCCTTCTACACTTTTAATATTTAACTGACTAAAAACAAACGCAAATCTCCTACGCAAAAAAGACAACGTAAAATTATACAAATCAATATTTAGTACCTCCTTTAACAAAGGTGTTATTTCCCTGATATCGTAAATAGTAGGAACAACTGCCATTTTCTATTTATATTTAAAATGAAATGTATTACTTTTTGTATAGACCATTCCGTGCTTAATAAATCTGGTTTTAAAAAAACCATGTAATGCCTCATGCGAACCTAAAACTAATACTCCTCCATCATACAACTTATCAAAGAATTTGCGGACAATATTCATTTGTAACTCTGGATTAAAATATATTAATACGTTACGACAATATATGATATCAAATTTCTGATAAAAGGGAATTGGTTCTGCTACCAAATCATGTCTTTTAAAAATAGGCTTCTCAGCAATAAATTTTTTGAATTTAAAAACATCTGAATGCTCATCTATATCACAATAATATTCAAATTTATTAGCCTTTGGATTAACTTTATCCATCAAAGTTTTATAAGCTTCAATATAACTACTATTGTAACTATAATTATATTCTGCATTTTTCGCAACTCTTATCACCTTTTGATTAATGTCAGTTGCAACCACTTTTACCCTGTCCATTAATCCTAATTCATTCAACAATATCAAATTAGAATAAACTTCCTGACCTGTTGAACATCCAGCATGCCAAATATTAATAGTTTTCTTTTTGTTAAGAAGTGGTAATACGTTCTTATATAAATATTCCCAAGTTTCAGGATTCCTAAAAAGCTCAGTTGTGTTTACCGTAATTTCATCAACCAGGCTTTCAACAAAATACGCATCAGTTTTTGTTTTATACAAAAGCTGATCCATATCCATATTGTGATCCTTCAATACTTTATCTATTCTTCTTTGAATTGAATTGTCTGAGTAATCACAAAAATTATATGGTGTATGCTTCTTTAGCTCTTCTAAATACGTTTTAAATGTTATGTCCCCCACTTATTATTTTTTAATTTAAAATAACTCTACTTCTACATTTTGAATAAACGCTGTAAAAGACTTATTCCCTCCAACCTGAGCCTCAGAAAGAAGAAATAAAACAGGTATTTCATCTCCAAATTTATTCTTTATTGGTACTTCTTTTCTTTCCCCTATAATTTTAGATTCTTCAGTTGTAACATAGGCCTTCACAAATTGATCATTCTTAGCGGTATCATCAGAAAATAACAGGGAGATATGTTCTCCCAACACTTCATTTCTTTCATATCCCCAGAGTTTTTCTGCCGCTGCATTAAAAAATTCAAGGATCCCCTCTTCATTTGTTGTGATGATTGCATCAAGAGCACCTTCAAGAGTTTTTTCGTTTCGAATTTTAACATCTTCAATTTCTTTAAACTGCTCTTTCATCTCGTCTCTGGCTTGTTCCAGCATTTTTCCAAGCTCCTCTTTGGAGCTTTTCATTTGCTCTTCCATGTAAACTTGATCTGTAACATCATTTTCGAGACTCAAAATCTTGATAATGTCTCCTTGATTATCTATTACAGGTGTATATGTTGTAAGCAGAAATATTTCTTCTCCAAGTTTTGTTCTTCTTCTTACTCTTCCCTTAAAATTATGCCCTCCTTTAAGTTCAGAAAGCGTTTTACTCAGGTCTTCTACATCATCCTGAAAAATCAATATTTTTAAATTCTGACCTTCTATTTCTTCAGGAAGATATTTGAATGTTTGTAAAAATAGTTGATTAACCGAAATCAATGATCCATCCACAGCAAACTCACAACTAATAGCTGAGTTATCAATAGCTTCAAGAATACCTTTCATTTCAACTTCTCTACGATCAGACTCTTCTTGAGTAGCCTGCATTTCTTCAAGGTTTTGACGTAACTCTTCTTCCTGCTGAGCCATTCTTTCAGCTTGAATTTGAGTTTCACGAAGTAATTTTGTTGTCTGAATATTGATTTGAACCGTAGATATGGTAGATGCAATACTTTCTGCCGTACGCTCAACAAATTCTATTTCAAAAGGTTGAAACTCAGAAAATGAAGCCAACTCGATAACTCCATAAATTTCATCATTCACCTTTAAAGGAACTAATAGAATGGCAGACGGATTGGTTTGACCTAAACCAGATGTTATTGTAATATAATCATTGGGTACATCAGTCATATAAATAGTACCTTTTTCAATCCCACATCTTCCTATTAAACCTTCTTCCCATTGAATTATTTTATCTGCATATTTTTTTCTATCAAAAGCCAAACATGCTGATAATTCAAAGAACCTGTCTCCTTTTGCATTCTCATTTAACAAATAAAAACCACCCTGATTAATATTTAAGTAATTAACCAGGTAACTAATAATATTAAATGAAAGTTCTTCCAGATTATCATTATTCTTACGCAGTATTTCAGCAAATTGAGCTACCCCATGAGTTACCCAATTTCGTTGTTCTTCCTCTATTCTTCTTTGTTCTTGTTCGTTTTTACTTTTAACAAGATAATCTCTTAATTTTAGTAGTGATCTGCTTAATTGATCTTTTTTATCCGTAACTAACTCTGTACTGCTAAAATTACCCTGACGTAAATTATTAATAAATTTTAGAACCTTATCTGCTCTTTTGGTTTCACTTTTAATGTATTTTCGTTGCTTCCTAATTATTTTTACAAAATTTAATGCAAACAGATATCCAAAAAGTCCGGTAATAAAAGGTAAGACCAATAAAATCCACATTCCTGGGAACAGATATAACATATCAGCAAACGTCCTGTTTGTTTGCATAAAAACAGTTGAACTTAAATTCAACAGAAACACAATTAGAACAATAAAAAATCCAAGAAGAATTCCTCTAAAAGTATATTTTCTTAATATGTTATTTAAATCAAGCTTTTTCACAATAATGAGTTTTGTAATTTAATAATTGGTAGTTGATAACAGCCAGACGAAATTAAAAACTTTTTATAAAATAAATATTTAACGAACTTATTTTATATCTATATGTTTAAAGAGACTTTATTAGGAAAGGAGCAATCTGCTCTAATCCTAAAATATGATTGGCAGCTCCAAGTTTTGCTGCTTCCTTTGGCATACCATAAACAACAGAACTTTGTTCATCCTGGGCTATTGTTTCTGCACCTGATTCCTTAAGTTCCAACAACCCCTTTGCACCATCATTTCCCATTCCGGTCAACAAAATACCCATTGCATTATTACCTGCATATCTTGAAGCACTTCTAAATAGCACATCCACAGACGGACGATGCCTGTTTACCAAAGGTCCTTCTTTTACCTCCACAAAATACTCTTTACCTACTCTTTTTAACAGCATATGGTAATTTCCCGGCGCAATAAGAACTCTACCTTGATAAAGTTTATCGCCATTTTCTGCCTCCTTAACTTCTAAATTACAGATGTTATTTAAACTGTTAGCAAATGATCTTGTGAATCCTTCAGGCATATGCTGAACAATTGCAATTCCAGGCATTTTTGCGGGTAGATTTTTAAGAAAGGATCTGATGGCTTCAGTTCCTCCTGTTGAAGCTCCTAATACAATAACTTTATCTGTTACCGATATTCTATTTGACACGGAAGCTTTTTCAAGAATAACGTCAGCACTATATTTAGGTTTTACTTCTATATTGGTAGGCGGTACTTTAATTTTCTTTCTCGATAATTTCACATGCGCTGCTGCTTTAACAGCATCGCAGATCACAATCTTTGATTCATTAATAAATTTAGCGGCATTCATCGCCGGTTTACCAATAATTTCGGCAGCACCATACTCAAGTGCTTTCATCGCTACCTCTGTACCTTCGCTTGTAAGTGATGAGATAATCACAACAGGAATTGGGTGTTGTGACATAATTTTACGCAAGAATGTTAACCCATCCATTCTTGGCATTTCGATATCTAACGTAATAACGTCAGGTATCTCCTTCATAATCTTTTTTACAGCAATAATAGGGTCAGCCGCTGTACCCATCACTTCTATTTCTGGGTCCGAACCTAAAATACTTGAAAGGCTTTGTCTAACTACAGCTGAATCATCAACTACTAATACCCGAATTTTTTTCATCCGCATAGTACAAGGTTATCTTATTAAAATGAATGTTATTAATAAGAAATATATAAAAAAAAATGATGCTTAGTTTATTTAAGAATCAAATTATCATTTATGGGTTCTTTTTATCCAATAATTTATGTCTCACTTCTCCAGTATCGGTAAAAAATATGATTTTTCGACCTCTTTTTCCACCTGTACTGGAAGCAACAATTGGAATATTTTTTTCTTCAAGCATTATTCTGGCCACACGAATATTTCGTTCTCCAATTAATGTTCTTGAATTTCCTGTTTGCATTAATTCTCCACCTCCAAATATTTTCGCTTGCAAATCTTCGGTTCTTGATCCATGAAAAAGCAATTTATCAATTAGCTTGTCTATTGCAATATTTCCATATTTTGGCGAAGCTAAATCATTACCATTCCAATGTGGTAGCATGTAATGATTAATACCTCCTATTTTCAATCGTGAATCCCATAAACATATTGCAACACACGAGCCTAATATGGTTTTAACCAAAAAAGGTTCTTTGCTGACGAAAAGAGAGGATGGATATAAAAAATGTTGTAAATATTGATTCATCTATTCACCATTAAAAAATCTCGTCCTCTTCATCAAAGAATATATCATTTCCTTCTCCACTAAATCCGTCCACAATATTTTTGGCCTCCGGCACACTTATAGTAAAGGTTGATCCTTCACCTTTTTGACTCGCTATTTCAATATCTCCACTCAATGTATCCAATAATGCTTTTGTAATTGAAAGACCAAGACCATGACCACGATTTATTGAATTGATACCGGTATCTAATCTTTTAAATCGTTCAAATATTGTTTTCTGATTTTTTTCAGAAATTCCGGTTCCATAATCTTGAACAGAGATTTTCAAAACATCTTCATCATCCAGCCATATTGAAATAATTACCTTACTATCTTTATAACTATATTTTAATGCATTATTAATAAGGTTACTAAGGATAAGCTTAAGTTTTTCTGAATCAGTTTTAAAGTAAAAATTCTTTCCAAAACCATGTTCAATATTAAATTGAATATCAATTGAAATTCCCATTTTACGGGAAATTATATTAAAAGAGTCAACAACCGTTTGTAATAAGCTTCTAATATTAACCTTAGCAATATTAGGGGCTATTTCACCTGCTTCAATTTTAGCGGCCACAAAAATATTCTTCAATTGAAAATCAAGGTTGAATGCTTCTGAATGAATCAATGCTACCATTGACACAACCTTTTTCCAATCATGCTTTTCAACAGATAGAATTGCCTTTGACAGTCCTAATATCGAAGTAAACGGATTTACTATTTCATTTGAGATATTTGATATAAAATGACTCTTAAGTGCTTCTGAATCCTTAAGCTTTTTTGACACACTTTGTAATTCGTGAGTCAATTCCTTAATTTCCTTCTCACTATTCTTACCATGTTCAAGCCTTTGTCTAAGCTCCTTAAGTAATTGTCTGTCTGATAAATTATTCATGGTTCTCTTTTTGTGCTTTATTTTTTTCTGAAAATAGTTGGTTTAATGTGTTCTAGTGGAACATTCATTCCTGTTAACGATTCAGAATGTCCTATAAAAAAATATCCTCCTGGCTTTAAATAAGAACTTAATTTATTAATCACACTTTCCTGTGTCGCCCGGTCGAAATATATTAATACATTTCTACAAAAAATTGCGTCAAATTTTTCATTTATAGCTGAATAACTGGAATCCATAAGATTCAGATATTTTAAATTCAAATTTCGCTGAAGCTCTGGCCGTACCTTTACAGTTTGGTTGTTGGCATCCTTGCTTTTCAATAAATACTTCTTTTTTAAATCTATTGGAATAATATCCACCTTATTTAGTGGATAGATACCTTTTGCTGCTTTTGATAATACATTTTGAGAAATATCAGTCCCTAACATGGAATAATTAAAGCCTACATTTATACTTTTAAATTCATTCAGAGTAATAGCTAGGGTATACAGTTCTTCACCACTTGAACAACCTGCACTCCAAATTTTAAAAGGTTCTCTATTATCTTTTGAAAGAAATTCCGGCAAAACAGAGCTCTTTAAATAGTCAAAATGTATTGGTTCTCTAAAAAAATCAGTTTTATTAGTGGTTACAACATTCAAAAAATTAAATATCTCTTCCTTCTGTCCCTCTTTACTGAACAAATAGTCTTTATACTCTGAATAGGAATTCATATTTAAATTTCTTATCCTTTTCAGTAAACGCCCTTGCAACATTATTCTTTTTACAGGTGGCATTTTAATACCAAACTCAGAATAAATAAATTGACTAAAAGCTTCAAAATCTTTGGTAGATAATTCAGCCTTAAAGCAATCTAAATCCTTTGAGTATGTGTTGGCCTTTTCCACTCGTTACTTTATTTCTTGTATTGCTTCACTCATTCCAACAATTTCATTTAAACTAAATACTTCATCAGAATTTAGTATCAAATAGAAATTATCATTCAATTTATAGGTAGCTTGAATGTAATTTGGTGTATAATCACGTTCAATTTTTTTAAAATTGCTATCCTCTGATTCAAATACATCCGTTACGGCATCAGTCAATATGCCTACTTTAAATACAGAATTTGTATCTTTTTTTAATACATCTATAACGATAATGCAGGTTTGTGGAGTTATTTCTACCGGATTTAGTCCAAACTTAATTCCTGTATCTATAACTGGTACGACTTCCTCTCGATGATCAATAACACCTTTCATGAACGACATCGCCTCAGGCACCTTACGTGGTTTTTCATATTCACGTATCTCATTTACTTTGCTTACATGCACAGCAAATGTTTCAGTTCCAACTTTAAAAGAAAGATATGAATTGTTTGCTTCTTCCATTACTAAATTTTTTTACTTTCAATTTGCGAAATAACGTGCATTAAATCAATGAGATGTATAAATTCATCTTTTTCCCTTATTGTTCCCTCAAATGTTTCAATAAGCCCCATTCCTTTCTGAAATGATGATGACTCAATTTTATCTAACTGAACTTCAAAAACTTCTTTTACCAGATCAACAACAATTCCAAATTGTGATTCTAATTTATCTTCCGGAGATACAACAATAATTGAGGTATCTTTTGTGTAATCAACTTGCTCTAACTTCATTATTGCTCGCAAATCAGTAATAGGAACAATATTACCGTGTAAATTGAATACACCCAAAATAAAATCCTTTGAATTTGGAACTTTTGTAGCCGTCCCTTCATATGGTAATATATTTCGCACTTTAAGACTATCAAACGCAAATGTTTGATCACCCAAGCTAAAGGATATTAATGTTTTAAAATCGCCTTCCATAATTTACACCTATTTATGTAATTTTTGTACCCAGTGATGATGAATTAATCGATTGGAATCAATAACCATAGATATCGTTCCATCACCCATAATTGATGCCCCTGAAATCACTTCCTGATCATTTAGTAATCTTCCAAGGGGTTTTACAACGGTTTGAAATTCACCAATTACTTCATCAACAATTAATCCCACTTTTTTATCCTCAAATTTAACCTGGATTACATGTTCTTTATCTTCCTTCCTATCTTCTTTAAATATTTCTCTAAGACTAATTACAGGAAATTGTTCGTTATTTATTGTAATTATATTATTAAATATCTTTGTCTTATCTTCAACTTCCAGTGGAAAAATCTTTTCAATAGCGGAAATTGGAATTACATACTGGATGTCAGCAATTGTTACCAACAATCCATCAATTATAGAAAGTGTTAATGGCAATTCAAGAGTAACTGTTGTTCCCTTATCAGGTTCAGAATCAATTGATACTTCACCTCGAATTTCACCAATCTTTCTTTTAACCACATCCATTCCAACACCACGCCCTGAAATATCAGACACATTTTCTTTTGTGGAAAAGCCACTCATAAAAACAAGATCGAATATTTCCTTCTTATTCAATTCAATTCCATCATCAACCAATCCTTTTGAAATAGCTTTTTTTAGGATAACGTTTGAATCAATTCCTTTTCCATCATCTATCACCTTAATAATGACACTTGCTCCTTCGTAATATGCTTTAAAAATGATAGTCCCTTTCGGTGATTTTCCCTTTTTAATCCTTTCTTCCGGAAGTTCGATACCATGATCTACACAATTTCGGATCATATGTAACAATGGATCAGTAAGGTGTTCAATAATATTTTTATCTAATTCGATATCACCACCCTCAATAATGAAGTCTATTTCCTTTGACAATTCCTTTGATAGATCTCTTACAAGACGTTGAAATCTCATCAAGTCGTTTTGTATTGGAATTAAGCTTATTTCAAAGGCATTATCCCGTAACTGACGAGTAAGTTTTTGAATATTTTCAGAAAGACCAATCAACTGAGCATCACCACTGTTTTCTGCATATAGGTTTAGCTGAGCTTGAATGGTTACAAGTTCACTAACAAGATTTACCAACTCATCTATCTTTGTTGATGAAACACGAATACTAGATATTTTATGTTCTTTAAGTTGAATTTTTTTCTTATCAGCTGATTCTTCTTTCTTTTTTTCTCCTGTCCAAGATATTCCTTTTAAAATATCGGCTGTTAATCTTTGTTCTCCACTCTTTGCTTTATTGATTAACTCAACCATTAATGGATGTTCCAATATATTACCAGGTGATACTTCCACAACCTGAAGTTCACATTCGTCTTCAACAAAAATAAATACATCCTGAATTTCGTTAATTGGTTCAGATGTATTTAATAAAACATCCCATGCAACATAACAATCCTCAGGATTAAGCGTATCCAGAGATGGAACCTTATCTGTACACGGCATAACACATGCCTGACCAAGCGCATGAAGGTCATCTAATAAAAATAATGGATTAGTACCGTTTAATAAGATATTATTAAATGGCATAATCCGAATGAAATAAGTTTTTGTTTCATCATCTAAACTTAACTCATCTTTAGTAGAATCTTCGGTTTGTGTAACCTGACCTGAAGGTTTAGTAACAAATTGTTGAATTTGTTGTGTAAATTTTTCAAGCTCTCTTTTTTCACTTTCATCAGTAATATCACCTACCTCCAAAAATTTTTTAATTTGATCTATTGCATTAAAGGTTAATGATATTAGATCATCTGTAACTGAAAGTTTATCATTTCTTACCCAATCAAATACAGTTTCTAAATGATGCGTAAACTCACTTAAATCATTAAATCCGAACATCGCACCTCCACCCTTTAAAGAGTGCATAGCCCTAAATATTCGTTCAATTATTTCTTTGTCAGATTTATCCTTCTCCAAGAGAAGTAGTGCTTCTTCTAAGTCATGGATATTATCTAATGATTCTTCAACAAATTTTGCTCGAAATTTATCAATCATGCTTATGCATTTTTTTTGCTATTAGAGAATCAAAAAAACGTAACGATTGGTTAACGTCTTTTGAGTCAATTGTATGTTGTTGATTAGTACATAATTCCGACTTTATAACGGGAATTAGTGTTTTTGTATTTATAACAATATCCTCGGAATAAAGAAGTTTTCCATTACGAAGTTCTCCATAAACCAATTCCATAGGTTTGACAATATGATCTAAATTATCAATACCCAACATTGGAGCTGTTCCTTTAATGTTATGTGTAGTTGTGAAAACCTTCTCAATAAGACTTTGATCAACATTTACTCCTTCACTAAAGTCCAGAGAGCATTCTATTTGTTCCAAATCTTTTATTGATTCTTTAATAAAAGACTTCTTTATTTCCTCCATCATCTCAATACTCTTGAAATAGCACTAAGCAATTTTGCCGGAACAAAAGGTTTAATAATCCAACCTGTTGCCCCTGCTTGTTTAGCCTCCATTTTTTTTCCTGCCTGAGATTCAGTTGTTAAAAACAATATTGGGATATGCTTATACTCCTCAATTTCTCTAACTTTACGAATTAGTCCTAATCCGTCTAAGTTCGGCATATGAAGGTCAGTAATAATAATATCGATACTTCTACCATCAAGGAATTGTAAAGCGTCTTCACCATCAACGCCAACCAAAACGTTATATCCTTCGTTTTGTAGGGTAAAGTTTACTACTTCCCTGATGCTTTCTGAATCGTCAACAATAAGAACTGTTTTAGCCATAATTTGTTAAAATTAATTTCTATAGTTTAAATAGATCGTTAAATCCTGCATTTGATACTAAACTGTACACATCTTCACTAAAGGTACCTTCTAAATTAAATTCAAACCCCTTATCTGTAAATGCCTTTTTAATGGAGCATAACAATTGAATAAAGGTAATATCAATAGATGTAGGGTTTGTAACTTTTATACTCAGGTTTTTGGAAAAGTCCAAAGATTCTAAAAATACAGATTTGATTTTTTGAATATGATTGATAATTAACTCACCAGATACAAGAATTGTAATCAGGTCTTTATTATTTTTTATATCAACCGAAAATGGTACATCCATAACTTTAAATTACTTTGATTAAAATTTTTCATAGTTATCAAAATCCTTATCAAGATTTATAATATCACTTCGTTTTGAAGAAAAACTAGCCTTTTTGGATTCTTTTGATTTCTCTTCGTTTTTTTTATCGATTACCTTATCTTCTTCTTCGCTTTCTTTTGTACTAATAAATTCTTCTTCAGCTCCAATATTAAAGAAGCTTACTGCTTCTTTTAATCGATCTGCTAATTCAGATAATTGTTCTGCACTTTGTGTAAGTTCATCAGAAGAAGAGGCATTTTCTTGAGTAATTAAATTTAACTGCTGCATTGCCATATTAATTTGCTCTGCTCCAGTCTTTTGTTCAAGACTTGCTGCTGATATTTCTTTTATTAATTGGGTTGTTTTTTCTATATCAGGTACTAATAACCTTGATTTCTCTCCTGCCTCTTGAGAAACTTTTAAACCACCATTTACTAAGCTATGTATTTCATCTGCAGCTACTTTACTTCTTTCTGCCAATTTACGCACTTCAGCTGCAACTACAGAAAAACCTCTACCATGTTCTCCTGCTCTAGCTGCCTCAACAGCAGCATTTAAAGCTAGAATATTAGTTTGAAAAGCAATATCTCCGATAATAGTGATTTTTTCAGCCACACTCTTCATTGAAGAGGCAGCCTCTGAAGATAATTTATCAGCCACATTCACATCTTTTGCGGTTTCCACAGTAATGGTTTCTGTTTGGACAGCATTATCAGTATTCTGATCAATATTAGCAACCATTTCTTCAATTGATGTTGAAACTTCTTCGGCTGATGCTGCCTGGTCTGCTGAACCTTTTGATAGTTGCAATGAGCTACTTTTAACATTTTGTCCACTGCTAACTAAGTCGTTTGCATTTTCTTTAATAGAAATTACAATTCCCTTTAAATTAGATGCCATTGTATTTAATGCCTTAGCCAACAACCCAATCTCATCTTCCTGATTGATATCCAATTCTACCGTTAAATCACCATTACCAATGGTTTGTGCAAATGTAACACCCTTATTTAAAGGCTTTACAATACTATTATATAATACATATGCTATTAACACTGAAATACAAACCAGAACAATAACCATGATAACTACAAATCCGTTGAACCAACCAAAGGAATCATCCATTTCTTGAAGTGAATCTGAATTTTGCTTATTAAATTTATCACCAAGAACGGTTAAATCATTAATAATTTCATTACCGAGGTTTATGATTTCTCCATCTTCCTGAACCATCGGCTCAACCTCAAAAATTACCATCACATCATCATATGCCTCGAAGGAATTAAGACTTGACATTACATATCGTTCTTTAACAAAAAGAGAATCTGTTTTATGCACTACCAAATCAAAAGTATCCTGATCTTTCTGTGACCAATTCACTTTTATTTTATTTAATCCTTCAACTAATTTAGGATATTCCTCTGAAATTAAATTTTCTAATCTAACCTTATCAGCAGTACCTGGTTGACGATCAACAAAAACCCAACTTTTCATCAGTGTTTTTGAACTATTAATCAGATCCTTATAATGTGTAATATTTTGCTCTGAAGGGCTATAAACACCAGTAATCTTATTACTTAGTGATCTACTGTTATGTAAAGTAAAATAGGTCGAAATTCCATTTACTAGTATTGTAAATAATATTAATCCAAATCCAGCTAATAACTTTTGTGCAATGTTTAATTTAATTTTCATAGATCTTTACTTAGTATTATTTCTTAATAGCCGCAGCCATATTTGATAATTTTGAACTAATGCTTAAACCAAGTTTTTGAGCATTTGCTTCATGGACTTCAAACATCAGGTTATTTTCTCTGACTACAAAATTAATTACAGCACCACGTTTAGTTGCACCCTCTGTTTCTGTAATTACTAATGAGCTTTTCCCCAATTTACTTAATATTGTTTCTGAATGTCTGGAAAAGTTAATATACGATGAAATATATAAAACCTGACAATCTGTAACATCTTCTACCGACTTAAATTCTTTGATCACAACATTCTGATACCCGAATTTTTTTCCTCCAGATTGCTTAACTAACCAATCTGCAATGGCTGGTTCTTTAAGTACTCCAATAACAAAATCACCTTGTTTTGCCTCTTCCGGCCAGCCAATATAACGAATAAAGTTTAAAGTAAACACTGATTTATACTTTTCAACCTGTCCAAAACCAATTTTGGGTACAACCAGCAAAAAAAACAAAAATATTAATATTTTCTTCATAAGACTATCCAATAAAATTAATTGTTCTCCTTCCCACTTGTTACGGGTTTATTAATAATAGGTTTCTTTTTTTGTTTATAAATTGTTGAAAAATCAATTCTCAAAAAAAAATAACTTAACGATTGGTAGAACGGAAAAGATAAAAGACATAAATTTGTGCCCAATTTATTTAATGAAAATGGCATGAAAATCACAAGGATATTTCAATTGTTGGAGGGGAATCTGATTGAAGATAGAATACAGAATACCTTACAAAATATTATTAAGAATAGTAAAACGGAGAAAATAGTAAAACTTAATTTTTTTATTGGTTTTGATAAACAAGACGAATTTTCAAATATTTCTGATGAGATAAGAAATATTGTAAAAATGATTTTCAATAAAGAAATTCCTGCATTAACTTTTATTTCTCAAGATAACTTTAGTAATGACGACATCATTATTGAATGCCAATCTATTAACAAATCAGATAAAAAAATAAACTACAAAACACTACTTAATCATCATTACGTTACTATAACTGACGAAGAAAGTACTGAAATTATTTCAGGTGGTATCCAGTTTAATGAAAACTCCTTACTAATGGCCTCACAACGAGCTTTTGACTTTGCTGAACAAATATTAATGGCAGAGGATATGAATTTTGGTCATATTTATCGTCAATGGAATTATATACCAAATATTTTAGCATCATCGAAATTTGATGGAGACTCCGTTCAGAACTTTATGATATTTAACCAGATTAAAGAGCTATTTTACGAAAAACCACTATTTAAAAATGGATTTCCAACAACAAGTAATATCAGTTGCAATTTTGGAGGAACAACAATAGATTTTATAGCAGTTAATAGTTCTAATAAACATACATATCCAATTGATGATGCAATCCACCAAAATATGAGTCCCCTGGAATCTGAATCAAATGCTACTTTAATTGAATCACATAATGACAAAACAATTTGGTTTTCAGGCATAAAGGATGATTCAAAACATAATGATATTGAAAAACAAACCATGAAATGTTTTCATAATCTATTCAATATAATTGACAATAAGAATTTAAAGGAAAATGGAGTTGATAATCTATTGAATCAGAATTTTAAAGATAATTTTAATACCCTAAGAGTATACATTAAAAAAGAAAAGGATTTTATCAAAGCTTCAAACATTATTAATGACGTTTTACCTAATATACCTTGTATTTTTATTAAGGCAGAAAATATTTATAAGGAAAGTCTTATTGAAATAGAAGGAACATCAACCATTATTTCAGATATATAACTCAAACTTTTTCCTATAATAATTTTTACTTATAGATTTCACAAAAAATAACTGAATATCAAATGTGGATTTTCATTGCTAGAACAATACTGCGGAACCGAATTTTATTTCTCTTGCTTTTATTAATTATTACGTCATTTATGGCTTATAAAGCGCGAGAAGTACAAATGTCATATCAATATGCTCCTTTATTACCTGAGGATGATCCTGCATATATAGAATATACTGACTTTGAAAAAATCTTCGGAAATGAAGGAAATTTAATGGTAATTGGAGTAACTGATAAAGACTTTTTTAAACTTGATCATTATAATATATGGACTGAATTTTCTAAAGAGTTATCCAATATTAAGGGTGTAAGTTCTGTTCTTTCAGCTACAGAATCCTATAATTTGTACAAAAATAAAGAAGAAAAGAGATTTGAAGTAGAACCTCTGTTTAGTCATAAAATATCATCACAATTTGAACTTGACTCAATCAAGCAAATTTTTTATGATCTTCCATTTTATGAAGATAATTTATATAATAAAAAATCACATACGTACTTAATGGCAATCACCCTGGAACCAGATATATTGCAAAGTCCGGAAAGGATTCAGTTGATGAAGGAAATAATCAATGTGGGTAATAATTATACTACTGTTTCAGGAAACAATTTGCACTATTCAGGATTACCCTATATAAGGGTTACCACTGCAGAGATGATAAAGAAGGAATTGAATATGTTTATACTCATGGCTCTTGGCATCACAGCAATAATTATCTTCCTGTTTTTCAGATCCTTTAAAGTAGTCATATTTTCAATGCTGGTGGTTGGTATTGCTGTTATTTGGGCACTTGGAACACAGGCATTGTTTGGATTTAAAATTACGATTTTAACAGGCATGATACCTCCGCTAATTATTGTAATCGGTATTCCTAACTCAGTATTTCTGCTCAACAAATACCATCAGGAATATAAAAAACATGGTAATAAAATTAAAGCACTACAAAGAGTTATTTGTAAAATTGGTAACGCTACATTTTTAACAAATCTTACCACTGCTTCAGGTTTTGCAACTTTTATCTTTACCAGTAGTAAAATATTAGTTGAATTTGGAATAATAGCCGCCATAAATATTATAGGTATTTTTATACTTTCGATATTGCTTATTCCAATAATATTCAGTTTTTTATCCGTACCTAAAGAACGCCACTTAAATCACTTGAATAATAAATCTGTAAATCATATAGTAGACAAGCTTGTTCATATCTCTTTGAATCACAGAAGTGCGGTTTACATTTCAACAGGAATCCTTATTATACTTGGAATAATCGGCATCTCAAATATTAAAACAACTGGATATATGTTGGATGATATTCCACATGAAAACCCCTTATATCTTGATTTAAAATACTTTGAACAGAATTTTAATGGGTTGATGCCTTTAGAAATTATGGTTGATACTCAAAAACCTAATGGTGTTTTAAAATCAAGTAATTTAAAAAGGATGGACAGGTTTCATGAAAAGATTTCATCGCATCCTGATATTTCCAAAGCGTTATCATTATCAGAAGTAGTCAAATTTGCTCGACAGGGATTTTATAACGGGAATAAGAAATATTACGGAATTCCGAGTAATCAAGAACGTAATTTTTTATTATCCTATGTATCTAATGAAGAGGGTGATCAAAAGAACATTATCAATACATTCATTGATTCTCTGCGTCAAAAAACAAGATTGAGTTTTCGGATTAAAGACGTTGGTACAACAAAGATGTCTGATATTAATAAAATGGTAATTAATGAACTAAATGAAATCTTTCCAACAGAAAGGTATAATACCTCAGTAACCGGAGCCAGCATATTATTTTTTAAAGGAACAAAATACCTGATAAAAAACTTATTTGTAAGTTTATTTTTGGCCATCATACTTATAGCCTCCTTCATGGCCTGGATGTTTTCATCTAAACGAATGGTAATTGTATCCCTGATACCGAATTTAATACCATTAATAATGACTGCTGCATTAATGGGATATTTTGAAATACCCATAAAAGCATCCACTATTTTAGTATTTAGTATTGCCTTTGGAATTTCTGTTGATGATACTATCCATTATCTGGCAAAATACAGACAAGAACTAGATGAAACTAACTGGAGTATTAAAGCTGCTGTTGTATTAGCTCTAAAGGAAACGGGTACAAGTATGATCTATACTTCCATTATTTTATTTTTTGGTTTTGGTATTTTTGGATTTTCTGATTTCGGAGGAACAGTGGCCTTGGGCACGTTAGTAGCAGTAACATTATTGATTGCCCTGTTCTCAAATTTAATTTTGTTACCTTCGCTTTTACTTACGCTTGAAAAGCAAATCACAAATAAATCGTTTAAAGAACCTTTATTACACATTTATAATGAAGATGAAGATATTGAGATTGACGATTTAAAAATTGAAACAAAAGCAAAAGATTAAATAAATGTCAGATATTCAGAATCTCCAAAGTTTAATTAACACAGAAATTGAACAATCGGTATTTATAAAGAATCCTATTAATTTATACGAACCCATTGAGTATACTATGTCAATGGGGGGTAAAAGAATAAGACCTCTACTATGTTTATTAGCTGTTCAACTATTTAATGGAGATACACAGGAAGCTGTAAAACCAGCTATCGGACTCGAGATATTTCATAATTTCACTTTGTTACATGATGATATTATGGACAATGCTGAAGTAAGAAGAAATAAACCAACTGTCCATAAAAAATGGAATAATAATGTTGGCATTCTGTCTGGAGATGCTATGTTAATTAATGCCTATCAATACATTTCACAATGTAACACCTCAAATTTAAAAGAAGTATTACAGTTATTTAACGATGTAGCTATTGGTGTTTGCGAAGGACAACAATATGATATGGATTTTGAGAACAGATTAGACGTAACAATAGAGGAATATCTGGAAATGATACGACTTAAAACAGCAATATTACTGGCTGGAAGTCTGAAGCTTGGAGCTATATTAGCAAATGCATCAAGTGAGGAAGCAGAGCTAATCTATCAATTCGGAATTAACATTGGTTTAGCATTTCAATTACAAGATGATTACCTGGATACATTTGGACAACAGGATACATTTGGAAAAAAAATTGGCGGAGATATTTTATGTAATAAAAAAACATACTTACTTATTACTGCTTTAAATAATTCCTCAAAAGAAGACACGGATGAACTAAAATATTGGATAAACGCCGAAAACTTTAATGATCAGGAAAAAATAGCAAACGTAAAATCCATATATATTAATAATGCTGTCGATAAAAAATCACATAACCTTATGGACGAGTATTTTAATTTAGCCATGGAACACCTAATCCAAATCAATGGAAATGAGGAAACTAAAAAAGAACTAATGAATTTTGCAACAAAACTTATGCAACGAAACAATTAGTACTTTTAAAATTATTTGTAACTTTTGCCCAATTCATAATATTTTCAATATCTCATGGAACAATTAGTAGGGAAAATAATTCAGGTCGTAGGACCTGTTATCGATGTAAGTTTTGATTTAATTAATGATCAAGAACTGCCTAACATTTTAGATGCGCTTGAAATCACACGCAAAAACGGGGAAAAAATTACCATAGAATGTCAACAACATGTTGGAGAACATACAATTAGATGTATTTCAATGGATGCAACCGATGGATTAGTTCGTGGGATGCAAGTGGTAGCTACAGGTCAACCTATACTAATGCCTCCCGGTAATTCAGTTAAGGGAAGACTTTTGAATGTTACCGGTGCGGCTATTGATGGTATTGGTGAAATTAGTAAACAGAATGGTTTTCCTATTCACAGGGACCCTCCAAAATTTGAAGATTTATCTACTGAATCAGAAATATTATTTACCGGTATTAAAGTGGTAGATTTAATTGAACCTTATGCTAAAGGAGGTAAAATTGGATTATTTGGTGGAGCTGGAGTAGGTAAAACTGTACTTATTCAGGAACTAATAAATAATATTGCGAAGGGTTATGATGGCCTTTCTGTATTTGCAGGAGTAGGGGAACGTACACGTGAAGGAAATGACCTTCTTAGGGAAATGATTGAAGCGGGTATCGTTAATTATGGTGACGAATTTAAAAAGAGCATGGAAGAAGGCGGTTGGGACTTATCAAAAGTGGATAAAAAAGCACTTGATAAGTCGCAGGTTACCATGGTTTTTGGTCAAATGAATGAACCCCCTGGTGCTCGAGCAAGAGTTGCACTATCCGGATTAAGTATTGCAGAGAGTTTTCGTGATGGCGACGGATCGGGAGCAGGAAAAGATATATTACTATTTGTTGATAATATTTTCCGTTTTACACAAGCAGGTTCTGAAGTTTCAGCATTATTAGGTCGTATGCCATCTGCCGTGGGATATCAACCTACATTATCTTCTGAAATGGGAGCATTGCAAGAAAGAATTACCTCAACAAAAAGTGGATCCATCACCTCTGTACAAGCTGTATATGTTCCTGCAGATGACTTAACTGACCCGGCACCAGCCACCACGTTTACTCACCTTGATGCTACTACGGTATTAAGCAGAAAGATTGCAGAATTAGGTATATACCCAGCTGTAGATCCATTAGATTCTACATCCAGGATGCTTTCTCCGGATATTGTAGGTGAAAAACATTATAATACTGCACAAAGAGTTAAAGAAATTCTACAGCGTTACAAAGAGCTTCAAGATATTATTGCCATTTTAGGAATGGAAGAACTATCTGAAGAAGATAAATTAGTGGTACACAGAGCTAGAAGGGTACAACGATTTTTATCGCAACCTTTCCATGTTGCTGAACAATTTACCGGTTTAAAAGGTACTTTTGTTAGTATTGAAGATACTATTAAAGGATTTAATATGATTATTGATGGTGAAGTTGATAAATACCCTGAAGCAGCTTTTAACTTAGTTGGTACTATTGAAGAAGCCATCGAAAAAGGTGAAAAAATACTTGCTGAAGCTAAATAACCATGGATTTAAATTTAGAAATAATTACACCTGAAAATATATTGTACTCTGGTGATGTGGGCTTGATTCAATTACCAGGTATTAATGGAAGTTTTACCGTGTTGAAAAATCATGCTGCAATAGTTTCAAAGCTTGTTAAAGGAAAAATACGAGTTATCGGTAAAAATGGTAAGGAAAGCTTTTTTGAATGCGAGAATGGAACTTTTGAATGCATTAACAACAAAGCAACTGTACTTTTAGGATCGATATCTAAATAGTTTAAAATTATAAAATCAAATGAAAAACCGTTATCTGTTTGATAATGGTTTTTTGTTTTAATACCCATCAATTTGAAAAAAATACTAATTATTCGATTAAGCTCTATTGGGGATATAATCCAATGCATGTCTGTCACAGGTGGATTTAAAAATCATCATCCCAAAAGTGAAATACATTGGATTGTTCGTTCGGATTTAGCTTCATTACTAAAGATTGATCCCAGAATAGATCAGTTAATTGAATTTGATCGAAAGCAAGGCATGTTAGGCCTTATTAAATTAGCATTTAAATTAAGAAAGGAAGGATATACACATATTTATGATGCGCATAGCAATATTCGTTCTAATATCCTTAAAATTATACTTTGTCCCTTTGGTATTGGAAAACAATTAATTATTCGAAGAAAAGACAGATTTAAAAGGTTTTTATTATTTAAATTCAGAATTAACCTATTACCAAAGCCATTCAGAGCTTTTGAATCATTCAGAAAACCACTGCGAAAATGGAATATTAGTAATTTCTTCACGCCTCATGATAACTGGAAATTTCCAACCGAAACAGAAAATAAGTGTTTAAAATTACTTAAAGGTCAACCTGAGAAAACAATAACATTGGTTCCTTCAGCTGCTTGGGAATTAAAAAGATGGCCGATAGATTATTGGAAAAAGTTAGTGACACTTTTACCAGGTTATCACTTTACCATATTGGCTGGTCCAACAGACCATTTCTGTGAAGATATTGTAAAAGCAGATCCGTCACGTGTAGTTAATCTTGCAGGCAAAACTTCATTACTCGAAAGTTTTTGTGTGACTGCTCAATCTAAATATGTAGTAAGTGGTGATACCGGCTTTTTACATGCAGCTGATCTGTTTAATATACCGGGTTGTGCAATTATAGGTCCTACTGCTTTTGGTTATCCTACGGGAGAAAATATGAAAATTTTTGAAATGGGTTTACCTTGTCAACCATGCAGTAAACATGGAGATACCAAATGTAAATTGAAAGAAATAAAAAAATGTTTGGTCGATATAACTCCGGAAAGTATTGTTAAGGAAATTAAAAAAAATGAAAGCGTATTCTCAATAAAATAGTCATTAAATAATCGAATGAATGGATTATATTCAGTTTGGTTTTTACTTTATATTTGTCCCGTTAAAAAATGCAACAAATGAGAATACATATTAATCCAAAATATAAAAATCTAAATAACTTTATTAATCATCTACATGAAGACTTTGAAAATATTGGAGATTCAATATATAAAGGGAGAAATGAAATAAAGGTTATTGACGTCGATGACATCAAACTTAATGTAAAAGCCTTTAAAATACCACATTTAATTAATAAAGTAGCCTATGCATGGCTTCGTGGCTCAAAAGCCCGCCATTCTTTTGAATACGCGATAAAAATGAGAAGTATGGGAGCTGAAACACCTGATCCGGTTGCCTATGTTGAAATTTTAAAAAATGGTCTTTTTAATCGAAGTTATTATGTTAGTATTCATCATCCATACGATTTTACGATTCGTGATTTAATAGGCTTCGAATTCGATAACAAGGAAAATATCTTAAAACAATTTACAGATTTTACATTTGAGAAACTTCATAAAAACGGAATTCACCATTTAGACTACTCCAGAGGAAATATCTTAATTTCTAAAACTAATCACGCTAAATACAATTTTAGCGTTGTAGATATTAACAGAATGAGATTCGAAAAAATGCCTTATTTAAAAGGATTAAAGAATTTTGCACAAATGTGGGCCAATGAAGAAGAACTTGAAGTGGTAGCTCGTGAATATGCTAATATTAATAATAGAGATGAAGAGGAGGCCGTAAAAATGCTCATTCAATTTGATAAAGAACACAAAGCAAAAATAAATCGCAAAGCTGAATTAAAAAGAAAAATAAGAGGCGAGAAAGAAGATTAAATGAACATTGTGCAATGGCTTTATTAAGATAGTACCCTGAAGCAATATTTTCACAAATTCCTAGCATAATCTTGTTTCTGGTTAGACACCTCAAGTAAGCTTTATTTTAATTCATTAAATTTTATGGTGAGCTATACTTATATTTGCTCAAAATTGAATTGAATTCAATATTTTTTATCTGAATTAAACAAATACCTATGCATTCAACTCATTATTTTGCAATTTTCTATACCGAACATCTATACTATATTCCACAGTTTTTACCTGTTGCCAGAGAATTAGAAAAAAGAAAACTACCTTATTTATTCGTAATTCTTGAAAGTAGTAAAAGAGACATATTTAATCAAAACGAATCAATAATCAATGTTTGCGAAAGGGAAGAGATTCCGTATCAAGTAGGAGAGAAGGGACTGCAGCATAGCACATCTGAATACCTTATTTGTGGAGGTGATAACTACCCGGAAACAAATTTACCACATCAACAAAAAGTACTCATTGTACATGGTATTGGTACCAAAGTTAGTGCCTTTACCGAAGAAAAAAACCGCTTTGATATCCGGTTTATCGAAGGTGAATTCAGACTTCGTAGATTAAAAGAACTATATCCTGAGGCGAAAACAATTTGGGAAAATGTTGGCTTTTCAAAACTAGATGATGTATTTAGGTATACATCTGACATGAAAAAACAACTCCTTAAAAAAATGGGGCTTGACATTAATAAGCCCACATTACTGTATGCGCCCACATTTTACCCAAGCTCAATTGAAAATATGTCTGTTAAATTTCCTGATGAATTTAAGGACTTCAATCTCGTTATTAAGCCACACTATTACAGCTATTTGCGAAAAAAATATAAGACACAACGAAAAAAATTTAAAAAGTGGCAACAGTATACTAATGTGTATTTTGCAGGTTTTGAGGATTATAATATTGCCCCATTTTATGCCATTTCAGACTTACTAATATCGGATGAATCGTCAGTTGTATTTGAATTTGCTGCTTTAGATAAACCTGTTATTTGCAATCGATTTATCCACTTACGTTTATCCTATCGTTTATTTGGTCGCTACAAATTCAATAAACGCATGGAAGGTGCCATGAATCAATTTAGGGATATTGGAGAAAACGTTTGGAAATACAAAAATCTGAAAAAAACAGTCATTTCAGAATTAAATAATCCTGAAAAAAACCATCAGAAACGGATGGAATATACCAAAGAAATAATAGGACCTGTTGACGGAAAGGTTTCTGTAAGAATGGTAGATGTTATGCAAAAATATTATGGTAAAAAATAATAAAATGGAGGAGATATTTCTCCTTCAAATTCTATTCGCAGTTATAGCCACCATCCAATTGAATAATCTGACCTGTTAAATATTCATTTTGAGTTATTTGATAACACAAATCAGCTACTTCATCTTCATGAGCAAAACGCTTTAACGCTACTTTACCCTTTATTTTTTCACGTAACCATTCAGGCTTTTCTTTTTGCCAATCTGTATCCACAAAACCAGGAGCAATACCATTTATTCTAATCTCATCCTTAGATAAAAACTTAACCATATTTTGAACTAAAGAATGAATGGCACTTTTACTAACTCCATATGAAATAGATACGGAATGTGGTAAATTACCAAGCATTGAACCAATAAATACAATATTACCTTTTGGCTTAATACATGAAATTAATGATTGCATTAAAAAGAATGGAACGTTAAGGTTCGCATTAAAAACTTTCAGCCAATCATCTGGCTTTATTTCTCCAAATGCCGACCTGTCAGTTAATCCTGCATTAAATACAACTAAGTCAAGATGTGAAACTAAATTCTTAATGTCATTTGAAATGCTGTCTACATTACTGATATCTGACATATCAGCCTGTAAAATGTCAAATTTTCCATAATAATTTTGATTTAAATCAGATTCTAATGACTGTGCATCTTTAACTGAACTATTATAATTGAATACCACATGGTACCCTTCACGAAGTAGTTTTTTACCTATAGCTTTACCAATTCCTTTTGTAGATCCGGTAACGAAAGCGTATTTCATGCTTATAAAATATTTTAAATTGATTTCTGATTGCAATAAAAACAGAAAATGGTAGTTGACTTATTTACGGTTTTACTGTAAGATGAAAAATCCTGAATAATATTAATTGTTATCAGAACTTTCTTCTTCAACATTTTTTGCAACTATATCAGGATTATCATGGTTATCTATTCTCTTTTTAATTTTGGAATAACTTTCATAAATTTTCTTTTTTAGAATGGTGGAACTGGTTCCTGCACCGTATGGAAAATAAAATACTTTTACTCCAAATTCTTCCAGATAATCATATTTTCCAGTCCAATCATCACCAACTACAAAAATATCTATATGCAGTTTTTTTACAATTTCTTTATGGTCTAAAGACCTTTGTGGAATAACAATATCCGGCGCTTTTAATCCTTCAACAATGGCCAATCTTTCCTCAAAAGGAACAATAGGGGGAGCTTTATAGGAGCTAACCAATTCATCGGTACTCACGCCAACTATTAAAACATTTCCTAAACCTTTGGCATAATTAATCATTTTTAAGTGATTACTATGAAACATGTCAAACGTTCCTGATGTATAAACAATAATTTGCTTTTTACCTTTCCCCATTTTTTGATATCTTTTTATAAATAATCAACAAAGGTACATTATTTTATATGAATCAGACATGCGATTTAAAATCGTATTTTTAAAGAACAACAGATTTATATTAATAAATCACTAGTAACCGATTATTTTTTTTCACTACGTAATATTAAAAATGTATACTTTAAGTATACAATCCATAGTTTTATCCAATTAATTATCTAAAAATAAGGTAGCCTAAATATACCTTTGTCCAAAAAATATTTTTTATACTTTAGCCAGCTAATAAATACAGTCAACTTAAATGAAAATAGTTCTATTCTGCAAAAAACCTTATTCATTTGGAATAATGCTTCCCTTATATAATGAAGCTATCAATCAAGGACACAATGTATTATGGTATTTTCCGGAAAATTTAAAAAACAAGTTTCCTATATCAAATTCGGAATGTAATTATTGTTGTTCTATACCAGAAGTTTATGAGTTTAATGCAGACGTTAATTTTGCGCCGGGAAACGATTTTCCTCACTACCTACCTGGAGTAAAAATTCAAATTTTCCATGGCCTTGCGGGAGAAAAATCAGGACATTTTTATATACGTCATTATTTTGATTTGTACTTAACTCAAGGGCCATACTTTACCCAACGTTTTAAAGATCTTTCAAAAAAGTATAAAAATTTTACTGTCATAGAAACAGGGTGGTGTAAATTAGATACTTTATTTACTAATGAATATGCAAAACCGAAAGAATTAAAGGATAAAAATTTAATTCTATATGCTCCAACATTCTCACCAAGTTTAACCTCTGCTATAAAATATAAAGATGATATAATCAAATTATCAAATAATAAAAACAACCATGTTATTATTAAATTTCATGATAAGATGGAACAATCTGTTGTTGATGAATATAAGCAAGTTGCTGACACTTTTAAAAATATAGAAGTTTCTGACAAAGCAGATATTATTCCACTCTTACAACAATGTGATATAATGATAAGTGATACATCATCAGTAGTATATGAATTTTTATTATTAGATAAACCTGTTATTACTCTAAACTCCACATCAGCACACATAAAATGGGATGATTTAAATACAGCCAATAATCTGGAAGCCTGTGTTCAAAAAAATATGAATGAAGATCCTCATAAAATGGAAAGAAGTTGGTTTATTCAAAACTATCATCCTTATATCGACGGAAAATCTTCAGCCCGAATGCTTGAAGCAGCAGAAAAATACATTAATGATTTTGGTGTACCACAAGAAAGAAAATTACCATTTTTACGTAGAAGAAAAATGATCAAAACCTTTGGTAAAAAACCTAAAATTTAATAAAAACATTTCCTGGATTATAGGCATTTCTCACCTTAATCAATAAATGACAAATTGTTAATTCCATTATCATAAACGATTTTAATTCTTTAAAATCCTACATTTCAGGTAAGTTAAAATTATTAACTCAAACACAGTTATTACAAATTTGTTAAACTAAAAATATGTAGTTTTGCAGGCCAAAAGTATATTTAAAATAAAATGAAAAGAGAAGACTTTGAAATAATGGCACCGGTAGGTTCATACGAATCATTAAGTGCAGCCATACAGGGGGGAGCAAATTCAGTATATTTTGGAATTGAAGGTTTGAATATGCGTTCCAGATCATCTAATAATTTTACTACAGATGATCTTCATGAAATTGTAAAAATTGCCAATAAAAATAACGTTAAAACCTATTTAACGGTTAATACTGTCTTATATAATCAGGATTTAAACCTGATGAAGAAGATTATTTTATCAGCCAAAGAGGCTAATATTTCTGCAATTATTGCTTCTGATGTTGCTGCTATTTCTTTTGCACGCGAAATAGATGTTGAAGTACATTTAAGTACACAACTAAACATATCAAATATTGAGGCTTTAAAATTTTACTCCAAATTTGCAGATGTAGTTGTATTAGCACGTGAATTGGATTTAGATCAGGTTGCCCAAATATACAGGCAAATAGAAGTTGAGCAAATAAAAGGACCAGGTGGCAAACTTATACAAATTGAAATGTTCAGTCATGGAGCATTATGTATGGCGGTTTCCGGTAAGTGTTATTTAAGTTTGCATAACACGCATTCATCCGCAAATAGGGGAGCCTGCCTGCAAGCCTGCAGAAGAAGCTATATTGTTACAGATAAAGAAACCGGACAAGAATTAGAAATCGACAACGAATACATTATGTCTCCAAAAGATTTGAAAACTATTCATTTCTTAAATAAAATGGTTGATGCAGGTGTACGTGTATTTAAAATCGAGGGTAGAGCAAGGGGACCTGAATATGTAAATACAGTTGTTAAAGCTTATAATGAAGCCTTGGATTCAATTATAACAAGCACTTATAACGAAGAAAAAATTGCAGAATGGGATCAGGAATTAAGTACAGTTTTTAATAGAGGATTCTGGGATGGATATTATTTGGGACAGAAATTAGGAGAATGGAGTAATAACTATGGAAATAGAGCTACAAAACGCAAAATATATATTGGAAAAGGAACCAATTATTTTCCGAAAATAGGTGTAGCTGAATTTCTCATGGAAACCAAAAGTCTGAAAGTTGGCGATGAAATATTAATTACAGGTCCAACAACCGGGGTCATAAAACTAACAGTTCCAGAATTACGGGTAGATTTAAAACCTGTTGAAGAAACAGTAAAAGGAGAGAGGTTTTCAATGCCCGTATCAGATAAAATCAGACGATCTGATAAGTTATACAAATTAGTGAATTCACATCCTTCATTGGATCAATAAAAGAACAAACAGAGCAGTAATATGACAATTTCAGGAAATATAGAAAAAATGAAGACTTCTTTAGACAAGGAAGTTATTTATCATTTACCAATTGGCGATGATTTAATCATGCTAAATGATTTAATTGGTAAAACAATAGAACTAGAATTCCTGAATCAAATAAATTGTGTTTGCTGTGGAAAAAAAACAAATAAATCTTTTAATCAGGGTTTTTGCTACCAATGCTTCTTAAATGCTCCAGAATCCAGTGAATGCATCCTGCAACCCGATAAATGCCAGGCTCATTTGGGTATTTCAAGAGACATGGAATGGTCTAAAAATCATTGCTTGACACCTCATGTGGTATATTTAGCAAATTCATCAAAAATAAAAGTTGGTATAACCAGAAAAACACAAATTCCTACCAGATGGATTGATCAAGGCGCCTCTAGTGCTATTATTATTGCACAAGCACCAAACAGACATATTGCTGGAATTATTGAAAAATATTTAATGCAATATTATAGTGATAAAACTAGTTGGCAATCAATGCTAAAAGGAATAACTCAAAAATCTGATTTAGCAGAAGAAAAAAATAAAATAATACATCTCATTCCTACTGAACTTAAACAGTACTTTATCTCTGATAGTGAAATCACAAATATTAATTTTCCGGTTCTTCAGTATCCTGAAAAAGTTAAAAGTTTAACCTTTGAAAAAATAAATGAAATTAAAGGTACTTTAAAAGGCATAAAAGGCCAGTATTTAATATTTGATTCCAATGAGGTATTAAACATCAGAAAACATCGCGGATACCTTATAAAAATGAATATATAGACTAATGAAACAACTTAATTATTAAAATCAGGTAAAGTATCTCCAATTTTATTGCGTGAAACCTTCCCAGCATTTTTTGTAAAACTAATACTAATATTACTTACTTCGTAGGTATATATTTCCCTGATATTATATTGTTCTAACTTAAAATATTCATTCAAGAAAAAATTAATTTTTGAGTGCTTTGAATTACATACATTATTGAGCGTATAAACCCCTTTCCATTCCCTGGTAAGATAATCTTTCACTTCAGAATTATTATTTAAATCACCAATTAATATAACCGGGGAACCTCCTGTAAGCTTATTTATGTGATTTAACGTTTCAATGCTAATTAAGTGAGCTCGATAACTATCTAATTCTGATTGTACCTTTAATTTAAAGATATAAAAAATATATCCAGAATTAAGATCCTTAAATTTGACCCAATCAATAAAATTTTTTCCAATTTCTAAAGAATCATTTTGAAGAGTATATACAGAAGATGTTAATAAACTAAACGAATTTGATTTATATATTAGGGAGGAGAAAGTGATTATAGATAATTCATTTATACTATCCGCTAATTCTCTAACATTATATCCATTTTTTATAAAATAGTTTTTGCTATTATTTGATAATTGAGTAGATTGAAAACTTATAACATGTGGACTAAAAATCTCAATTACAGATTCAAATGAATCTATGTTGGAAGAGAGTATTTCATTACTATTATTACTTATTCCTCCTAAAACAGCGATAGATAATTTATTACTGTTATTATTACAAGCCATTAAAAAAATAAATAATACCAAATAAATTATTATACGCTTCATCAAAATATATATTTTTACCTAAGTTCTATAAATTATAGAATTCAGATTTTTAAGTATAATATATGACCTAAAAGCAATAAACATCATTTATTTTACACGTGATAACTATTTTAATTGACAATTATAGCTTAAAATAATGTTAATAATCTATTTAATATAAAGATAAATTATTCAAATTTAAGTTTAAGGATACATATTTAATCATTTGAATCTATATGAATTGTCACATTAATATTATGAATGTCTCTTACAGCCCGTTCATATTTTGTGGCCATACTATGAGCTTCAGTCAAACTCATCATCCCTGGTAAGGTAATATGAAAAGTCAATTCAGAATGATGGCCATAGTGATGAATCAAGAAATGATGTGGATCCAGATCCTTATTAAATATGTCATAGCTAATATCATGAATACTTTGTCTTAATTCATCATTAATTTTTTCACCTAAAAAGATAGAAAGTGATTCTTTTAAAATAGAATATGTAGTATAAAATATTAATAATGAAACAATTAAACCAAGAACCCCATCAACCCACCAAAAATATTCTCCAACAAAAATACCTATTAGGATTATAACACTAGAAAAGGCATCACTTCTATGATGCCAACCATCAGCGTCTAAAGATTTTGATTTAGTTATTTTGCCATAATAAATAGAATACCTGGCCATAATTTCCTTAACAATAATAGAAATAACAGTTACTACAATGGCTGAAGATCCATATTGAACTGATTCATGTAATTTTAATTTTAATATAGACTCGTAAGTAAAATTAGCTCCCACTAATGCCAGTAAAATGCCAACAAAAATAGTAGCTATTAATTCGGCACGACCATGACCAAAAGGATGTTCTTCATCAGCTGGTTTTGATGAAACCTTAAGTCCAATTAAAACAGCTAATGAAGAGATTGAGTCAGTTAAGGTATGCCAGGCATCAGCGATTAAAGCAACAGAATGAAATAAAACTCCTACCCAAAACTTAATTATAAACAGAGCAATATTTAAAATAATAGAAATCCAGGATACAATTAAGCCAATCTTAAATTTATTTTGCATGCTATAATCAATTTTACTTGTCAATTTTAGACTTATCAATAGGGAAACCTTGCTTTTCCCAATTAGTTATTCCTCCTTTTAATAAATATACATTCGTATATCCAATTGAATTTAACCATTTAGCACATTGGATAGTTCGTTTTCCAATTTCGCAATAAACAAATATCGTATCATTTTTATCTAACCCTTGCAAATAGATTTGAAATTTTTCTTTAGTATCGGCTAAAACAGAACTTTTAATTCTCTTTTGTTTAAATTGTTTTTCAACTCTAATATCAAATAAGTGGGCTAATTCAACACTATTTAATTTTGAATTAAATTCACTTGGTTCAATAATATACTGACTCTTACTTTGAGAATAACATTTAAAACATGGGAGAAATAATAAACTCACAAATAAAAATAATCTTACATGCATTGAAAAATATATAAACATTTATTAATTATTTATTGGTGCTGTTTTGAATAATGATGCTTTAAGCATGAAGATATAACTATACAACAAAAAAATCGGATATTATTTTATCGGTTAAAAACTTCTTATTATTAGTAACTTGTAGATAATTATTACTTAAGGTCAAATTACCAATACTTATATTTTTTTCCATTACCTGTGTAAAATAATTACTCAATTCCGATGTAAAATTTGATATCAGATTATTGACACTAACACCTTTTTTTGTTCTCAATCCTAGCATAATTGATTCATTATACCTATCTTTTTCACTCAAAGTTTCAGATTCGTAATAAATATCGTGAGTACTAATCTTACTCAAATAATCATTCAAATTTGATACATTCCATTTTCTGATTGAGTTATGAAATGAATGTGCAGAAGGACCAAGGCCAAAATAACTTTTACCATTCCAATAATTTGAATTATGCATAGATTCATAACCTCTGAGACAAAAATTAGAAATCTCATAATCAATGTATCCGTTTGCTGTTAATTGATTTACTAAGACAAAATATTGATCCAGACTATCTTTGTCATCAATTTCAACTATTTCACCTCTTTTTAATCTTTTGTAAAATGGAGTGTCAGGCTCAAAAGTTAAATGATATGCTGAAATATGTTGAACATTCATTTGAAGTGCTGTTTGTACTGATTTACTCCAGGTATCTAAATCCATTTTAGGAATGCCATAAATTAAATCAACACTTATATTACCAAATCCTACATTTTGGGCAATTTGAATAGCATTTTGAGCTTGTTTTGCATCATGACGTCTATTCATAAAGGCCAAAATTCTATTCTCAAAACTTTGTATACCTACGCTTAATCTATTAACGCCTAATTTCTTCAACCCTGATAAATATTCGAAATTCATATCATCAGGATTTGCTTCTACCGTAATCTCCTTTAGCTTTTCAAAATCAATTATTTCATGTAATTTTTCAAAAATCTTACTAAAATCTGAAATGCTTAATAAACTAGGTGTACCTCCGCCAAAATACAACGTTTTTATTTCCGTATTATTCAATTCACCAGATCTAATACTAATTTCACTAATTAAAGCATTAATAAATTCATCCTTATTCGATAATCTGGTGATACTATAAAAATCGCAATATCCGCATTTTTGTGAACAAAATGGTATATGTATATAAATCCCTGCCATCAATTATAATTGTTAATTATTATTTAACTTGAACGTTTCACGTGAAACATTTGTTTTGAAATAAAAAATGGTATTTTTGCTAAGGTTATTTATCGCATTTAATTATCATACAAACAAATAATACAAGTTATAACTAATTTAATATGAATATTTTAAAATCATACTGGCGAACCATTTTATTAATTTTTATCATACTTTTTTTAAGTTTGATGAATGTAAATAAAATGCTACCCAATGAAATTCATTTATATCGTCATTTTGATAAGTTTGTACATTTTATCATGTATTTTTCATTAAGCTTCGTCTTTTTTATTGAAAACTACATCTATAAGAACTTCATTAGAAAAATTTGGATAATAACAAATACCATTACCTTTGGCATATTTATAGAGTATTTACAGTATTTAATTACCAATTACAGAACCGGAAATGTATATGATGCTATATTTAACACACTAGGTGTAATTAGTGGAAGTATATTATTTGCTTTTGTAAAAGATTATCCTATCATTTATAAAATCATGTTATTTAAAAATAACTATAAAAGATAATAATCCTCTTTTTTCTCAATTCTTTCAATGATATCACCAATAGTCTCAGTTTGATACATATTGAGCATCTCTTTTCTTAAATCACAAAATTTTTCATGAACCGGACATGGCCTTTCGTTTTCATGTGCTGATTTACAGGTATTCATACCTATTAAGCACATTTCAAAAGCATCCATTCCATCTATAATTTTGACAATATCTATCAAATTGATTTTACTTGGTTCAACGGCTAAAGAAAAACCACCATGAGGTCCTTTTGTAGACAATAATAGCTTTTGTTTAGCTAAAGTTTGAAGAATTTTCCCCAAAAAAGGAGTAGGAATATTTAGGTTCTCAGAAATCTTTTTTATTCCAATTTTTTTTCCTTCTTCTTCATTTAAAGCCAGATAAATAACTGACCTTACAGCGTACTTACAAGTATTAGATAGCATAATTTAAGATTTATGGATGCTAAAATACACAATAATGTATAAAGTTAAAAATCAGACATTAATATAATAATTAATACCTAACATGATTACATTTTTCTTTTCTTTTTCCACTGTTTACTAAATGAATTATTCGGAATATCGGATAATTTTCGCTTACTACCTACAATAAAATGCTCAGTGATCCCTTTTCCAAAATTTTTAACTGCACCTGGAATAAAATCTAAATTATATCTTGAGGACAATACAAATGATGAAATTTCAGTAGAAAATTTTTCAATTTTCCCTGGGAAACCTAGATCCACGGAATCACGCCGATTGTATAAAAGTAATTTAGGTAGTGGAATTTTTACAGGACACACCTCTTCACATCTTCCACATAAGGAACATGCAAAACTTAAATGTTTGTATTCTCCGAACTTTTTAAAATGGGGTGTAATAACACTACCAATTGGACCGCTATAAGTAGAATCGTAGGTATATCCTCCTACATTTTTATATATGGGACAAGCATTTAAACAAGCTCCACAACGAATACATGTTAATGACTCTGATTGAATAGGTTGAGCTAATAAATTCGTTCTACCATTATCAAGTAGGATAATAAACATTTTTTCAGGTCCGTCAACTTCGTTATTCTTTTTGGGTCCTAAATAAACTGAATTATAAACTGTCATTTGCTGACCTGTACCATGAGCTGACAGTAAAGGCCAAAATAATCCAAGATCTTTAAAAGATGGAATTAATTTTTCAATACCGGCTATAGCAATATGAACTCTAGGAAAAGAAGCAGACATAATGGCATTACCTTCATTTTCTGTAACAGCAATGGCACCTTTGTCTGCAATTAAAAAATTAGCTCCTGTAACACCAACTTCAGCATCCTGAAAATTTTCACGTAGATTTTCGCGAACAAAATTTGTCAAAAACTCAGGTGAACTATTTTCCGGAGTGTTAAATTTTTCATGAAATAATTTAGCAATATCTTCCTTTGATTTATGCATAGCAGGAGTAACAATATGATATGGCTTTTCTCCTGCAACCTGAACAATATATTCACCTAAATCAGTTTCAACAGATTTTATCCCAACAGTTTCTACTGCATGGTTAAATTCTATTTCTTCGGTTGTCATTGATTTACTTTTAACAACCATTTTTGTATTATTCTCCTGCAGTATATTAATAATATAGTCTATGGCTTCTTTGTCGTTTTGTGCCCATAAAACCTCAATACCATTTGCCTTAGCATTATTTTCAAATTCTATAGCATAATCATATAGATTGGCAATAATATTACGTTTCTTTTTAGCAGCACGTAATCTGGCTAATTCAATATCCTGATATCTTTTTTCACCCTTTTGAACAGCTGAATCATATCTTGATATATTAAATTTAATTTTATTACGATGATCTAAATCAAACGCAATATCTTCAGATTTATGTAAAAATTTTTTAGAAGCTTGACTCACAATATTCAAATATTAACAAGGAATTTTATCAATTCGATTTTGATGTCTACCACCCTCAAAAGTTGTATTCATAAAAGCAGATACTATATCATATGCCACTTCAGCAGTAATGAACCTGGCAGGTAACGAACATATATTTGCATTATTATGTGATCTTGCTAATTCTGAAATTTCTTTTGTCCAACATAAAGCAGCTCTAATTCCTTGATGTTTATTAGCAGTCATATTAATCCCATTTCCACTACCACACACTGAAATTCCAAAATCAACTTTTCCTTCTTCTACAGCTGTTGCTAACGGATGTGCATAATCTGCATAATCAGTACTTTCTTCTGAGTTTGTTCCAAAATCCTGAACGCTTAACCCTTGCTTTTCAAGATATGTCTTTAATAATTCTTTAAGAGTAAACCCTGCATGATCAGCAGCTAAACCTACAATTCTTTTATTCATTTTTTTTTTCAAAGATAGAAAGAAAAATAATGAACCTTCAAGCATTTATATCTTTACATGGCAAATAACATCTATATAATATAAAGAACAAGAGAATAATTCATCATATATCTTAACCGTATATAATTGATATTCAAACAATACCTTATTAAAAAAGATAGATAGAAAATTTAGGCTTATTAAGGATCATGTTGAAATAATAAACAAGACTATAATGAAACGACCCACAAGCTACCTCTGGTGAATTGAATTGATACAGCGAAGTATATTGATTTGATGCATATCTAGTAGATTCTCATGAGTATATTCAGTTAAAAAAAAAGTAGATTAAGATTCGGTTGATTAGTTGTTGATTCAATGTTAATAAATTGTGAACTGCGGAATTAAAAGTAATCGAAAATAAATTTGGAATTAATAAGCATTTGTATAAAACAATTCACTTTTCAAGTTTCAAGTAAATTACTAATTTATTAAAACCGATTTTCACACACTATTTTAACAGTTATAAACGTACTACAAACAATAATCTTATTAAATTTGTGCGCTATTAACATCTTGTTAATAAAGTAACATAGCATATTGATTTTTAGACTTAAACATCAAGTATAACTTGTTAATTATCTATTAATATCAGTATAATCAATGTTTATAAGCTATATTTGCAAGCATATTGATTTATTTTTATAAACGTTACTAACAGGATATAATCATTATCATATATTTTTAAAATTCTCTATTTATATATTATAATAATGGAAGTAAAAGAAAGTTGGTTGAAAAAAGGTTTTGTGGATGAACCCATTGAAAGTATAGAAAATATTGAAGAAGCATTTAATAAATTAAAAAAAGAGAAAAATGCCGTTTTGATGGCTCACTATTATCAGAACGATTCAATTCAAGACATAGCGGATTATGTTGGAGATAGTTTAGCACTGGCTCAATATGCTAAAGAAACTACTGCAGATATTATTATTTTGGCTGGTGTTCATTTCATGGGCGAAACAGCTAAGATTTTATCACCTGATAAAACGGTTTTAGTACCGGATTTAAATGCAGGATGCAGCTTAGCAGATAGTTGCCCTCCAGATGATTTTGCTGAATTCTTAAAAAACTACCCAGATTATAAAGTTGTTACATATGTTAATACGACAGCTAAAATTAAAGCTATGTCGGATATTGTTGTGACATCTACAAATGCTAAAGCCATTGTTGACAGTTTTCCTGAGAATCAAAAATTAATTTTTGGACCTGATAGGAATCTAGGAAATTATATTAACGGAATTACTGGTAGAAATATGGTTTTGTGGGACGGAGCTTGTCATGTACACGAGAAATTTTCTCTTGAAAAAATTATAAAGCTTAAGGAAGAAAATCCCGATGCTAAAGTTTTAGCTCATCCAGAATGTAAAAAGCCCTTGTTAATGGTTGCCGATCACATAGGGTCTACAGCGTCGCTTTTAAAGTATTCTAGCTACGATAAAGGTAATAAGTATATCGTAGCTACAGAATCAGGTATATTACATCAAATGCGTCTTAAAAGTCCAAATAAGGAGTTTCTACCTGCACCACCTAATGACTCTACTTGTGCTTGTAATGATTGCGAGTTTATGAGACTTAACACAATGGAGAAATTGTATAATGCTTTAAAATTTAATTGGCCAACAATTAATGTTGAAGAAAATATTCGTGTTGAAGCCGTAAAACCAATTGAAAGAATGTTAAGTTTGTCAAAAGAACTTGGATTATAATTTATTAATATCTTATTTTATAGAATTGAATTTGTTTTTCTTTATTTGAATTTCTAAATATTTATTATTAAATGTTGAATGATAGGCCTTTAAATATTTTACTTGTGGAAGATAATATATTAAATCAAAAACTTATTTTCCTGAATTTAAAAAAAATGGGTTTTAAAATAGACATTGCAAATAATGGTAAAGAAGCGGTGGATATGGTTAAATTAAATCGATATAATTTAATAATTATGGATTTAATGATGCCTGTTATGGACGGTCTTGAAGCTACTACTTTAATTCGTGAATACGAAAGTAATTTAGATTACAGTACAACTATTATTGGTTTAACGGCTAATACTTTTGATGCAGATAGAGAAAAATGTTTAGATCATGGTATGGATGAGTACATGACAAAACCATTTGATCTGAATTTATTTAAATCTTTATTGTCTGATTTGGGTGTTGTAAAGTAATTTTTGGAATGGAAGATAATTTCGATATACGTGAAGAAGGTTATCAGAGTGTTGACAATGAGGTTGATAATAAATTACGTCCTTTATGTTTTGATGATTTTCAGGGGCAATATAAAATTGTAGAAAATTTAAAAATTTTTGTACAGGCTGCTTCTATGCGAAAAGAGGCTCTCGATCATGTTATATTGCATGGCCCACCTGGGTTGGGAAAAACTACTCTTTCCAATATAATTGCCAATGAACTTAATGTTGGGTTTAAATTAACCAGTGGACCTGTGTTAGATAAACCAGGCGATTTAGCTGGAATACTTACTAATTTAGAGCCGAATGATGTCTTGTTTATTGACGAAATTCATAGACTTAGTCCTGTTGTTGAGGAATATCTTTATTCTGCAATGGAGGATTATAGAATAGATATTGTTATAGATAAAGGCCCAGGTGCTCGTAGTATCCAAATAGATTTAAATCCATTTACTTTAATTGGTGCTACTACTCGTAGTGGATTATTAACCAGTCCTTTAAGAGCTCGTTTTGGTATTAACTGTCACCTTGAATATTATGATACTGATATACTGTCAGGAATTGTAAACAGATCTTCAGGAATTTTAGATACTAGTATTACAGAAGATGCGAGTTATGAAATTGCTGGTAGAAGCAGGGGAACACCTCGAATTGCTAATGCATTACTTCGTCGTGTTAGAGATTTTGCTCAAGTTAAAGGTAATGGTTCAATAGATATTAGTATTGCTAAAATTGCTTTAGAAGCTTTAAATATTGATCAGCATGGCTTAGATGAAATGGATCATAAAATTTTATTAACCCTAATTGATAAATTTCAAGGTGGTCCAGTTGGCATTAGTACTATAGGTACTGCCATTGGTGAAGATAGTGGTACCATTGAAGAAGTTTATGAACCTTTTCTTATTAAAGAAGGGTTTATAAAACGAACTCCAAGGGGTAGAATGGCTACACCCTTAGCTTATTCCCATTTGGGTAAGGATAATACAAATCTGGAACAATTTTCATTATTTTAAAATATACCTTTTGAGTAAAATGAGAGGCTTAGTCGGCGACACTATAATTTATGGTGGCGGTACTATTTTGGTGCGTTTATTAAATTGGTTACTAATGCCTTATTATATCCGCACGATGGATAGTGTACAATATGGTTATATAACTGAAATTTATAGTTTTATTGCCATCTTGTTGGTATTGCTTACATATGGTTTTGAAACTAGTTTTTTTCGTTTTTCGAAAAAAGAATCATATAGAAAAGTCTTTACAACTGGATTAACCAGTATCGTGTCAACGAGTCTTTTATTTTTATTTATTGTTTTTGTTACGCTTATTAATATAGATTCTTCAGAATTTAGCTTGTTGTACAAACGGTTAATTGTTATCGGTGGATGTGTAGTTAGTTTAGACGCAATTACTTCCATTATTTTTGCTAAACTTCGATTTCAAAGTAAAAGTATAAAATTTGCTATTCTTAAATTTATTAATGTATTCATTCTTATTTTTTTCAATCTATTTTTTTTGTTGTTTATTCCTTATTTGAAAGAATATGATATTCTGCATTCTACTACTTATTTTAGCTTGGTGTCTTGGTTTTATATTCCCGATTATGAGTCTGTTTATGTACTCATATCTAATTTAATTGCCTCAGTATGTGTTTTATTAATATTAATCCCAGAGATTATAGGAGGAATTGACTCAGTTGATTTATCGTTACTTAAGAAAATGTTTAAATATTCATTTCCTATTTTAATTGTTGGAATAACAGGAATGATTAATCAAAATATTGATAAAACACTAATACCAAGAATAATTGGTGGAGAAGAAGGATATAAAATGGTAGCCATCTATGGAGCTAATTTTAAAATTGGAATTTTGATGGCTATGTTCACACAGTCTTTTAGACTTGCCTTTGAACCTTACTTTTTTAAACATCATCAAACTACCAAAGATACTTCAGTATATTCTACAATATTAACCTACTTTGTACTATTTGGTTTTCTAATTTTTTTGGGAGTTAGTTTATTCATAGGTGTTATCAATTTATTATTAACAGAAGAATATATTCAAGGAAACGGAGTTATACCTATAATTTTATTATCACAGTTATTTAGTGGTATATATTTTACACTTTCTGTATGGTATAAGGTTTCTGACAAAACTAAATATGGAGCCTACATGGGTATTATTGGAACAATTATTACTATTGTTGGTAATATTTTATTGATCCCTATACTCGGATATTATGGTTCAGCACTTAGTGGATTACTTTGTTTTATTCTGATGGTTTTCATGAGTGTTTATCTTGGTAGGAAACACTATTTTATTCATTATGAATGGAAAAAGATTATTAATTATTTTTTTTTAGTATTAGTACTATTTATTTCAGGATATTACATTTTGCCTGTTTTAATGAACAAATGGTTAGTCGATTACGTACTTTTATCTATAATAGTTAATTACTTTGTGCGTATTGGCTTAATAATTGTATTTTTAGGGTTTGTTTTTAAATATGAGTATCCAAAATTAAGATTAAAAGTAAATGTCAGTAAAAATTAAAATAGTAAATAAGAGTAATAATAGCTTACCAGAATATAGTACACTGCTTTCAGCAGGACTTGACTTAAGAGCTTTTTTAGGTGATGAAATCATTCTTAAACCGTTGCAAAGAGTTCTTATACCTACTGGACTATATATTGAATTACCTGAAGGATATGAAGCTCAAATAAGACCAAGAAGTGGACTTGCTTATAAACATGGCATCTCTGTTTTAAATAGTCCAGGAACAATTGATGCTGACTACAGAGGAGAAATCAAGGTTATTTTGGTTAATTTAAGTAATGATGATTTCGTTATTAAGAATGGAGAACGAATTTGTCAAATGGTTGTTGCAAAGCATGAGGTGGCAGATTTTAAATTGGTAGAAGTACTAGAAGATACAGATAGAGGAGAAGGTGGTTTTGGTCATACAGGTAAAAATTAAAAAACAGGTAATGAAATTATTTATATTCAATATTATTTTATTTAGTTTTTTAGTTGGCTGTAAATCTGTAAAAAATGTTAGTACACCTCAAAAAAAGATTCCTGCTATTAAAAAGGTGGATTTGAGCTTCACTGATCAACGTAAATTTGACTATTTCTTTTATGAAGCTCAAAGGTTTAAAATGCAAGGTCAGTTAGATAAGGCCAAAATGTATTTTCTTGAATGTTTAAAAATTGATTCATTAAGTAGTACTTGTTTCTACGAACTAGCTAATCTTGAGATAGCCAAAAATAATTATAAAAGTGCTCAACAATTGCTTGAAAATGCTGTAGAGTTATCACCAGATAATAAGTGGTACTACATGCTATTGGGTGATTTGTATCAACAAAATAAAAATATTCCCAAATCTATCGAGATATATGAATCACTAGTTTTAAAATATCCTGATAATGAAGAGTATATTTATGTGTTGGCTCAACTTTATTCTAATAATCAACAATTAGAAGAGGCTATTAATACTTATAATAAATTAGAAAAGAATATAGGTATCAATGAAATGGTTTCTTTAGAAAAGCAAAAGTTATATCTTAATCTAGGTAAAAAATCACAAGCTTATAAAGAAATAGAAAATTTGGTAAAAGAAAATCCTTACGATCCTAAATACTATGGTTATTTGGGAGATGTTTATATGTATACTAATAACCTTGATAAAGCTGAAGAAAGTTATAAGAAGGTATTTGATTTAGATCCTGATAATGGATTAGGTTATTTTTCTTTAGCAAATGTTAGTTTACAAAGGAAAGATACAACCCGGTTTTTCGAATATTATATAAAAGGTGTTGCTGATAGTAATTTAGATATAAAAATTAAAGTACAACGTATTCTTCCTATTTTAATGGATAATAGCTTTAAATCTTCTCATAAATATGTGAATGATATAGAAGCTATTTTCAATCAACTTATTAATACACATGCAGACGATCATAGAAGCTATATATATTATGCTAATTACTTACAAACCAATAATAAAAAACAACTAGCATTAACCTATTATCAAAAGAGTTTAGAGATTGATAAGTCTGATCCGTCGGTATGGCAGGAAATGCTTCTTTTAGAATTAAATAATCAGGATTTTCATTTAATATTGAAAGATTCAAATGAAGCTGTATTATTATTTCCTGAAGTGCCTCTGTTTAGTTTTATAAATGGGATGGCTTATATGCAATTAAAGGATAATACAAATGCTTTAACCTCCTTTTTACATGGATTAAATAATGTTGGTGATAATGTTAGTTTAAAAGGCCAGTTTTATGCCTATATGGGTGATGTTTACTATAGTTTAGATAGTGTAGATAAAGCATTCGATTGTTATGAAAGTGCTCTTAAAGTTGATGAGAATAATATTGTTGTTTTAAATAACTATAGTTACTATTTATCTTTAGAAAACAGCAATCTGTCTAAAGCTGAAAAAATGATTACTAAATGTGTCGAATTGGAGCCTGGTAATGCAACTTATTTGGACACTTATGCGTGGGTATTATTTAAAAGAGGACGATATTTTGAAGCTAAATATATTATTGAACGTGCTATTGATAACGGAGGTACTGAAAGTCAAGAAATAATTGAACATTACGGAGATATTCTTTTTAAAAATGGGGATATTGTAAAAGCCCTAGAACAGTGGAAATTATCAAAAGAATTAGGAAACGATTCTAGTATTTTATTGAAAAAGATTGAGTTAAAGAATTATGTTGAAGAGTAATGTTATTTTATTTATTTTGACGATTCTTATATTAACAGGATGTAAGACGACTCAGTCGTTAAAAGTTGGAAAAGTTACTAATATACCTGATGTTAAGTTGCGTGGCCTATTAAGGGATAATGAGTTACAATTTGATAAACTATATCTAAAAAAAGTTAATTTCACATTTGATAATGGTAAGGAAAAGAAATCTTTTAAAGGCAGTTTTGTTATTAAAAAGGATAGTGTAATTATTGTTTCTATTTACGCACCTATGGGTATAGAATTAATTCGTACTCAACTTTCTAAACATGAAGTTACTATTATTGATAAGCATAATAAAGTTGTAATGAGTACTGATTACGGTTATTTTAATCGCAATTTTGGTATAGATGTCGATTTTAGTATGCTTCAAGCAATTTTATCAAATACTTTATTTGTTTATCCTGCAGAAGAAAATTATTATGAAGAATTAAAGAAATATAAACATGATGTTAATTCTAATAGTTATTCTTTTAAATCACTAAAGGATAAAAGGTTATCGCGAATTTCAAAAAGAAGAGCAAATGATTTAATCATACATGAATTTGATATTTATCCTGAAATCTTTAGAATTTTTAATGTTTTTATAAAGGACTTTTCTAGTAACCAGTCATTGGTAATAGATTATAAAAATTTTCAAAAATTTAATGATATTTTGTTTCCTGAATATATTAATTTAAAGGGCGAAAGGGGTATTAATAAAGTATTAGTAAGTATAAAAATTAATTATATCGAAATTAATGACGGTGGTAGTCTTCATTTTAAAATTCCTTCATCTTATACCTTTAAAGACATATAATTTAACTATTTGTCTTTTGTTTATTTTTAGTATTTCATTTTCTCAAAATAGTGAAATTGATAAACTTAAGAATTTACGGACACGTTATGCCAAGGAAATTAATAATGCTCAAAAACTTTTAGAAAAAAAAGGTAAGTCTAAAACAAATTCGCTAAATGATTTACAAATTTTAAATTCTAAAATTAACTCACAAGAAAATATTATAAATACGTATAAGAACGAAATTATTGTTATTACCTCTATTATAGATTCTAATCAAGTAATGGTTGATCATTTAAGCAAAGAAATAGCAATTATTAGAAAGGGTTATGAAAAGCTTATTTTAGAAGCAAATAAGCAAGTTAATTCAAATTATAATGAGTTTATGCTCCTGTTTAGTTCCAGTACATTTAGTGAAGCTTATCGTAGGTTCACATTGATGAAACAATATAGTTCGTATAGGAAAAAGCAAGGATTAATTTTGATAGATACTAAAAATCAATATGACAGTATTATTTTAATAAATCAGAGTATATTAACTCAAAAACAAGAAACGTTTCAAAAATTAAATCAAGAGTTAGAAAACCTAAAACTTTCTATAAATCAAAAAAAGTATTTTATCTCTGAATTAAGTAAAGAAGAGCGTAATTTAAAAAGGGAGATCAATAACAAGAAAAAGCATTCTGAAGAACTAGAAAGAAGTATTGAAAAATTAATTCTTGAAGCAAGTAAAAATAAAAGTAACTTTACTTTTAGTAATTTTGGTCAAGCAAAAGGAAAATTAAGTTGGCCAGTTGAAGGTGGGATTGTTACAAGTAATTTTGGTGAACATAATCACGCCGTTTTAAAGGGCGTAAAAATAAAGAACAATGGTATTGATATTACAGTTAATAAAGATAACACTGTTAATAGTGTATATGAAGGTACTGTAAGCCGCGTTATTGCTATTCCTGGGTATAATAAAGCGGTTATTATCAGACATGGTAAATACATAACAGTTTACGCTAATTTGGTAAACGTGTTTGTTAAAAGTGGTGAATTAATTAAAAGTTCTCAGGGCATAGGTCAAATTTATGCTGAAGAAAATTCTAAAAATGGTATACTACATTTTGAGATATGGGAAGAGAATAAAAAAATAAATCCAACTACGTGGTTATTAAAGTAATTGTATTTTTAACTATGTAATTATCATTTTTTTTACTCTTTAGGTAACTATTTAATATTATTTTAGTATACGGTTAAAACATGAAGTAATTTAGCAGATAAATGGATTTAGTAGTGGAAAAAATTATTATAGAATCTGATATTAAGAATATAAGCTTAATAGAAAAACTTATTGATGATATTTCGAATCAATATGGACTTCATTCCGATATATATGGTAAATTATTACTAGCTATCGTTGAGGGTGTAAATAATGCTATAGTTCATGGTAATAAATTAGATACCTCTAAAAAGGTACAGTTAGAGTATCAAATAAAGGAGAAAAGTATTGAATTCATTATATCTGATGAAGGACCAGGTTTTGATTTAAATAATATACCCGATCCTACATTACCTGAAAATATTGAAAAAACGCATGGTAGAGGTATATTCTTAATGAATCACCTCGCTGATAAAATTGAGTTTGAAGATAGCGGAAGTAAAGTTAAACTAACATTTAATTTGTAAGTGATTCATTTTTTTTACGAAGAAGTACCTGAAGATCAGGTAGATACAACTCAACTCTCCGATTGGATTCATCATTTATGTGAGTTGAAAAATTGTATTGTAAGTGATATTAATTTTATATTTTGTTCCGATAAATACATTCTGGATATAAATCAGCAATTTTTAAATCATGATTATTATACTGACATCATTACTTTCGATTATTGTGATGGAAAAGTATTAAATGGTGATATTTACATTAGTGTTGAAACTGTACTTTCCAATTCAAAATTGTTCAATACTACATATAATGAAGAATTACATCGGGTAATTATTCATGGAATACTTCATTTAATTGGTTATAAAGATAAAACTGATGATGAAGCCCTTGAAATGCGTCAACAAGAAGATGCTGCATTAGAACTACTAAAAACATTTTCATAAATTTTCTGTTTACTTTTAAAAATTAGTGCTGGGATACATTACTTTTGTTCCTTATTAATTTGTTATGGACTTTAATTACGATATTATTGTAGTAGGAGCTGGCCACGCCGGTTGTGAAGCTGCAGCAGCTGCTGCTAATCTGGGATCTAATACTTTATTAATTACCATGGATATGAATAAGATTGCACAAATGAGTTGCAATCCTGCCATTGGTGGAATTGCGAAAGGCCAGATAGTACGCGAAATAGATGCCCTTGGTGGATTTTGTGGTATAGTAAGTGATAGATCTTCAATTCAATTCAGATTATTAAATCGATCAAAGGGACCTGCAATGTGGAGTCCTAGAGCTCAATGTGATAGAATGGTTTTTTCAAGTGAATGGAGAAAAGTTCTTGAAAATACAGATAACCTGTCTTTCTGGCAAGATACTGTAGTAGATATAAATTTTGATGGAAATAAAGTAAAATCTGTTATTACTCAACAAGGTGTTGAGTTTACTTGTAAATCTTTAATACTTACTAATGGTACTTTTCTCAATGGTTTAATGCATATTGGTAAAGTACAAATGGAGGGTGGTAGAATAAGTGAACCTAGTTCATATGGTATTACTAAAAAGCTTTTTGATTTTGGCTTTACAACCGGACGAATGAAAACGGGTACCCCTGTCAGAATAGATGGTCGTTCAATTAATTTTTCTAAGTGCCAAGAGCAGAAGGGGGATGATACTTTTTATAAATTTTCCTATTTACCAGAAGAAAAATCAAAACTTCAGCAAAAAAGTTGTTGGTTAACTTATACTAATGAAGATGTACATAAAAAATTAAGAGATGGGTTGGAAGATTCGCCGTTATATGATGGAACTATACAAAGTATCGGTCCCAGATATTGCCCGAGTATTGAAACAAAAATAGTTACTTTTGCCGATAAAGATAAACATCAATTACATTTAGAACCTGAAGGAGAAACAACCATTGAATACTATTTAAATGGTTTTAGTAGTTCATTACCTTTAGATGTTCAGTTAAATGCATTAAAAAATATTCCTGGTCTCGAAAATGCTAAAATATTTCGACCTGGTTATGCTATTGAATATGATTATTTTGATCCTACTCAGCTAAAACATACGTTGGAAACAAAATTAGTTGAAAATTTATTTTTTGCTGGACAGATTAATGGTACAACAGGATATGAAGAAGCTGGTGCCCAAGGTATGATGGCTGGTATTAATTCTCATCAGAAAGTTCAAGGAAAAGAGGAATTTGTACTAAATCGTGATGAAGCTTATATTGGAGTGTTAATTGATGATCTTGTTACTAAAGGTGTTGATGAACCTTATCGTATGTTTACATCTAGAGCAGAATATCGAATATTACTTAGGCAGGATGATGCTGATGCTCGTTTGACTAAGAAAAGTTTTGATATTGGTTTGGCGAGAAAAAATAGAATGAATTTGTTAGAGGAAAAAATCCGTTTTCGAGATGGTATAATAGATTTCATCAAACAATTTAGTATTAAACCAATTTATATAAATGACTATCTTGAAAGTAAAGGTACGAGTCCTTTAAAGCAAACTGTTAAATTGAATGATGTTTTATCACGACCACAAGTTCGTATATTTGATTTATTTGAGGTTGTTGAACCATTCAAAAAGTTTACTTTAACTCTACCTTCAGATAGGAGAGAAGAAATATTAGAATCAGCAGAAATTTCAATAAAGTATCAAGGGTATATTGAGAGAGAAAAATTAATGGCTGATAAATTGCAACGATTAGAAAATTTAATTATTCAAAATCGTTTTGATTATACTAATATTAAAACTATTTCAACTGAAGCTCGTCAGAAACTCACTAAGATAAATCCAAAAACCATTGGTCAGGCCAGTCGTATTTCAGGTGTTAGTCCTAGTGATTTAAATGTCTTATTGGTATTAATGGGTAGATAAATGTTCCACGTGGAACAAATAAAAGAATTTTTATTCTTTTTTATCATTCAGAATTTTATTTTCAAGTAAAAATATAAGTATGAAAATTTCAGGTAAAATAGTAGATGTTGTAAATAGTCGAATTTTTAATGGAATTATATCCATACAAGATGATAAAATTGTTAGTGTTAAACAATCTACAAAAGAATTTTCCAATTATATTATCCCGGGTTTAATTGATTCTCATGTTCATATCGAGAGTTCTATGTTGACTCCAAGTCAATTTTCAAAGTTAGTTGTTCCACGTGGAACAGTTGCGGTTGTTTCCGATCCTCATGAAATTGCCAATGTTTTAGGAATAGATGGTGTACGATATATGATTAAAGATGCATCCGAAACACCATTGAAGTGTTTTTTTGGTGCACCATCATGCGTTCCTGCAACTTCTTTTGAAACTAGTGGAGCAGTAATATCTTCTGAAGACATTGATATATTATTAAAAAGTGATGATATTTATTTTCTGTCCGAAATGATGAATTATCCAGGCGTTATTAATGACGATATTGAAGTATGGGAAAAATTGAATACTGCTAATCGACAAGGAAAAAGAATTGATGGTCATGCTCCGGGTATTAAAGGGGGGGAGTTAGAGAAATATGCCAAGGGTGGAATTACTTCAGATCATGAATGTATTTCTGTTGATGAAGCGATTGAGAAGATTAAATTAGGAATGATTATTCAAATTAGAGAGGGTAGTGCAGCGAAAAATTTTAATGCACTCTATCCTTTATTTGAAAATTACCCTGATCATATTATGCTGTGTACAGATGATTCTCATCCTGATGAGATTATTCAATACGGACATATTGATAAAATAATTAAATTAGGATTACAAAAGGGAATTGATATTTTAAAATTATTGAGAGCGGCTACATTAAAACCTGTGCAACATTATCAATTACCTGTTGGGTTATTACAAGAAGGGGATAGTGCTGATTTTATTATTGTAGATAATTTAAAAGAATTTAATGTATTAGAAACTTATATAAATGGTAAAAAAGTTTCTGATGTTGATACACTTTATTTTGACGTTCCACAATCTAAACCAATAAATAATTTTAATATAACTACTATCAATTCAGATTTAATCAAAGTGGATTTTAAAGTAGACTCATCTATTCGAGTTATTGAAGCTCAGGATCGAGAATTAATTACAGACGAATTACTTTGGACTCCGTTAAACTCGAATGGTTTTATTGAATCAAATGTATCTGAAGATATATTAAAAATTGTTGTAGTTAATCGTTATAAACAATCAAAGCCAATTATTGGATTTATTAAAGGCATAGGATTAAAGGATGGGGCAATTGCTTGCAGTGTCGCTCATGATAGTCATAATTTAATTGCTGTAGGTGTTAAAGATAATGACATAGTTTCTGCCTTAAATGATATCATTAAGCATAAAGGTGGAATATCTTATGCTTTAAAAGATAAATCAGATTGTTTACCACTTGAGGTTGGTGGATTAATGACCAGTAGAGATGGAGTTCATGTAGCACAGACGTATCATATTTTTAATCAAAAAGCAAAAGAATTAGGATCCTCATTAACTGCTCCTTTTATGACCTTATCTTTTATGTCTCTTTTAGTTATTCCAAAATTAAAAATTGGAGATAAAGGATTATTTGATGTTGATCAATTTGCTTTTACAAACATGTATGTTGAAAAGTGAAATCATTAAATAATAATATCAATTACTTAAAAGAAAAGATTTCAGTATTACCATCTGATCCTGGCGTATATCAGTATTTTAATAAGGATCGGAAAATTATATATGTTGGGAAAGCTAAGAATCTTAAAAAGCGAGTCTCATCATATTTTGTAGGGAAACCAGATAGCGGTAAAACAGCTCTTTTAGTTCGTAATATTGCAGATATCGAACATATCGTTGTTGACACAGAAGAAGATGCTTTATTGCTTGAAAATAATCTTATCAAAAAGTATCAGCCTCGTTATAATGTATTACTTAAAGATGATAAATCCTTTCCTTGGATCGTTGTTAAAAATGAAAATTTTCCACGTGTTTATTCTACCAGAAATGTTGTAAAGGATGGAAGTTTGTATTTTGGTCCTTATACTTCTGTTGGGATGGTTCGTACACTTTTAGATTTATTTAAGTCTTTGTATCCTTTACGAACTTGTAAGCTGAATTTATCACCACAAAACATTCAGGAAGGTAAGTATAAGGTTTGTTTGGAATACCATTTAGGTAATTGTAAAGGACCTTGTGTTGGTGAGTACGATGAAGAAAAATACCTTGAAAATATAGATGCTATCAAAAATATTTTACGTGGTAATATTCATTCAGTATTAAAGTATCTGAAGGATATAATGCTGGAGTATGCTAAGGATTTCAGATTTGAAGAAGCAGAAGAGGTAAAGCAAAAAATTATTCAATTAGATAGTTATAAAAGTAAATCTACAGTTGTAAGTTCTAGTATAAATAATGTAGATGTATACTCTATTATTGAAGATGATGAATCGGCCTATGTTAATTTTCTAAAGGTGGTAAATGGTGCCATTATTCAGGCTCATACTATTGAGTTAAAAAAGAAACTGGAAGAAGAATTACCTGAGTTATTATCTTATGCCATAACAGAAATAAGAGAGCGTTTACATAGTACCGCTAGAGAAGTAATTGTCCCTTTTAAACCTGATACTGAATTTGAATCTATTAAATTTATTATTCCTAAAAAGGGAGATAAGAAAAATTTGTTGGATCTTTCGTTACGTAATGTGAAATATTATCGTCTTGAAAAGCTAAAACAGCAATCACTTCGTAAAAAAGAAACCAGGGAAGATAGACTCTTAAGTACCATGAAAAAGGATTTAAGATTAAAAGAACTGCCTATTCATATTGAATGCTTTGATAATTCAAATATACAAGGAAGCTTCCCAGTAGCAGCATGTGTTGTTTTTAAGAATGCCAAACCCAGCAAAAAGGACTACCGCCATTTTAATGTAAAAACAGTTGTTGGGCCCGATGATTTTGCCAGTATGGAAGAAATTATCGAGCGTAGATATTCACGATTAATTTCAGAAAATGAACCATTACCTCAACTAGTGATAATTGATGGTGGTAAAGGACAATTAGGTGCGGCAATGAAAATATTCAGAAGATTACAGATCGATGATAAAGTGGCTGTAATTGGTATTGCAAAAAGATTAGAAGAGATATTTTTTCCCGGTGATTCAGTTCCTTTATATTTAGATAAAAATTCAGAATCACTTAAAATAATTCAACATGCCCGTAATGAGGCACACAGATTTGGAATTACTTTTCATCGTAATCAACGTTCCAAGGATTTTGTGATTTCGGAACTTGATAATATTAGTGGAATAGGAGAAAAGACCGTTCAAAAGTTATTATCAAATTTTAAATCTGTTGATCAAATTAAGCTTCTTAAACTTGATCAATTGAAAGAAGTTATCGGTTTGGCAAAAGCTAATGTAGTATGGAAATATTTTAATGAGTAGGGGATAGGTTGTTGGTTTTGCTACAACTTAATTCAGATAATAACTAAAATAGAGCATTGATTAGCTCATCTTGTTTTAAATCTTTTGATTCATTAAAAATATCCTCTGTTTGTTTTATTAGCGTTTCTTTATGGTGTATTGTACCCGATAGAAGGTTTTGTAATTTATTAATCCATTCCGTATTTTTTGAATTAGATCTAATCGATGCTTCAATAATGAGTCCTTTATTAACTTGAAGATTGATTTCATATCTAATTCCACCCTCTGTTTTAATTCTTTTTTTAAGTAGATATTTTGGGCTATATCCAAAGTTCCATTCCCAGGTGCAGTACTTTTCTTTTCTTAATATATCGATTTTGTAGTAATTATCATCGTTAAGTAAATAGGCTGAACTCTTATAATTATTCTGAATGTAAGTATACAACTCCTGAACAAAATCGTTAACAGGTTTTTCTTTCTCTAAGTGATTTTGAATATTGGTAACTTTACTCCGAACCGACTTTACAGCTTTATCTTTAAATTTCAAAGGATCATTTTTCAAGGCCTTAGTTAGAGATTCAAGTTTACTGTTGTATAATAAGGTACCATGGTGCATAACCCTGCTTTTAAAAACATGAGAAGCATTCCCACTTATTTTACAGCCTTCAATCAGTATATCATGTCTTCCTCCATAATGCGCATTGACTCCCAGGGATTTTAAAAAAGATATAATTGGGGTTATATATTTTTCAAAGTTGACTAGTTCGCCTTTTGCTCCAGAAGTGATAAAGCAAAAGTTTATATTGCCCGGATCATGAAATACTGTTCCTCCACCAGATAATCTTCTAATAACAGGAATATCATTTTCAACAACAAAGTTGTAATTAATTTCAGAAAGTGCATTTTGATGT